>JASMSZ010000039.1:0-8457 GCA_041694515.1 Halanaerobium sp. | reverse complement strand
CTCCTTTTCTGATATAATATTTTCAACCATGAAAATATAAAAGAAAGGAAATCAGTCGCATGAATATTATATCAGAAAACCAAAAAAGTATCTACTCATTTATCAATAAATTTTGTAATCAATATCGTGATATCTTTACTAAGAAAACTTTTAAAATGTTTTTTTGGATTGTAATCTCAATTATAAGCTTTGATAAAATCCATTCTATTAGATTTATTTGGAATAATTTCATCTCCAAGCATATGGAAAGCAGTTTGAATTCTGTATACTATTTCTTTTCATATAGCAAATTTAGCTTAGAAAATATAATGAAAAGAACAGTAACCTTACTTTTAGAAATTATTCCACAGGAACTTGAAAATGAAAAAATATTTTTAATTGTTGATGATACTCTTCAGGAAAAATTCGGTGATAAATTTGCCGGTCATAATACTTTCTTTGACCATGTTAGACGTAATAACAGCAGCTATTTAAAAGGAAATTCTTTTGTCTGTTTAGCTATATCTATACCTGTTTCCAGTTCAAAAGATGGTGTTGAATATAAAACTATCCCAATAGGTTTCAGGTTATACAAAAAAGAGAAAAGCAAATTAACTATCACCAGAGAATTAGTAGATAATATTATGGATTTACTTGGAAATAAAAATGTAACTCTCCTTTGCGATTCATGGTACACCAAAGGTGATGTTCTTTCTTGTGTTAAAGAACATGATAACTTAGAACTTATTGCTGCTGTTCGTTATGATACTGCTATTTTTGATCTACCTCCTAAACCAAATGGTAAAAGAGGTAGAAATCCTATTTATGGTGAAAAGTTAAACATTAAAGATTTAGAATATAAGAAGAATGGAGATTATTATCAGGCTAATAAATTAGTCAAAACAAGATTATTTAAGGATCAAACTATAGAAATTATGGTTACAGTTAAAGATATTGATGATTTTAAAAGTCCTAGAATGTTTATTAATACTAATCCTAAAGAATGCAGCTTAGAAGAACTATCCAAACCAAAAGAAGAAACAGAGAAAGAAAAAGATAATATTTTTGCTAATAGTTCCTTTAGTGATTATGGAATACGCTGGGATATTGAAGTTATCTTTTATGAGTTAAAGAAGTTCTGGTCATTTGGTAATTATATGATCCGTACCGAAAAAGGTATAGAAACTTATATTAATCTTTTAGGATTAGCCTATACTTTTGCTAAAATACTTCCCTTTTGGGCAGAAGAATTTAGTGAATTAAGATCTTTAAGTCCCCAGGAGATAAAATCGCAATTAGCCCTTTATATTAGGGAAGAATTAATTTTAGATAGTTTCGTATCCAGGCTCGAAAGTACAAAAATATATTCTATTTTAAAGAGTAGCCTGAGCTACTTTATTGATAAAAGGAATGTTGCTTAGTTAAAGTTGTAAAGTGGTGGTATTTAAAATTGAGAATTTAAAATAATAATTTAGTAGCAAAATTTCAAATTAAGAACAATTAAAATTAAGAACAATTCAAAATAAGAGGAGCTGACAATTATGACTCAGGTAACAAGAGCAAAAAATGGTGAGATAAGTGCAGAGATGAAGCAGGCAGCAGTGGCGGAAGGGATTAGTGCAGAATATATCAGAGAAAAAGTGGCTGCTGGAAAGATAGTGATTCCGGCAAATGTAAATCACAGCAATCTTAAAGCTGTGGCCTTTGGTCAGGGCCTAAAAACAAAAGTTAATGCAAATTTTGGAACATCCGAAGACTGTGATCAGATTGAAAATGAACTGGAAAAATTAAAGGCAGCTGTTGAGGCCGGTGCAGATGCAGTGATGGACCTCTCAATTGGGGATAAGATTAAAGAAACCAGAGCGGCAATTTTGAATAATTCAAAACTACCGGTAGGAACAGTGCCTATTTATCAGGCAGCTGTAGAAACAGTAAAGTCGGGCCGGGGAATAATTGAAATGGAAGTTGAAGAATTATTTGGAGTGATTGCAGAGCAGGTGGAAGCAGGAGTCGATTTTATTACAGTTCACTGCGGCTTGACTTTAGAAACTCTAAGGCATCTGGCAGCTGAAGGGAGAGTAACTGATATTGTCAGCCGGGGTGGTTCATTTATGGCAGCCTGGATGCTGCACAATGATCAGGAAAATCCACTTTTTGAGTATTATGACCGCTTACTAGAAATCTGCTATCAAAACGATGTAACTTTAAGTCTCGGAGATGCTCTGAGACCGGGCAGTCTGGCAGATGCAACAGATCGAGCTCAGATCCATGAACTTTTAGTCCTGGGTGAACTTGTTGATCGAGCTCGCGAGGCGGAAGTCCAGGTGATGGTGGAAGGACCAGGTCATGTACCATATGATCAGATTGAAACAAATATCAAACTGCAGAAAGAGCTCTGTAAAGAGGCTCCATTTTATGTTCTGGGACCTCTTGTTACAGATATTGCAGCAGGTTATGATCATATTACAGCTGCTATTGGCGGCACAGCAGCTGCAGCAGCTGGGGCAGATTTCCTCTGTTATGTAACTCCGGCTGAACATATTGGCTTACCTGATATTGAAGATGTGCGGGAAGGAGTAATTGCCTGCAAAATTGCAGCCCATGCAGCCGATATTGCCAAAGAAGTTAAGGGCGCAAAAGAGCGAGATAATCAGATGGCTGCTGCCAGAAAGAAATTGGACTGGGAAAAACAGATTGAACTGGCGCTGGCTCCAGAAAAGTTGAGAGAATCAAGAAAAGAACACAATCAGTCTTTAAAAGCAGAAGATGCCTGTACAATGTGCGGTTCCTATTGTGCGATGAAAATAGTAGATCAGCAGCTTAGTTAAATAATTTTTAAGCTCTGATTTAATAGAAGTTAAATAAAAATTTATTAAAGATTGGCGACGACTAAAACTAATTATCAAGGTAGTTTTCAAAGTAAATATTAAGTTAATTTTGAAAGGATGATTAAAATGGATAATAAGAAATTGACCTTTTCGGCACTTTTAATTGCTCTGGGAACAATGACAGGACACTTAATCTATATTCCAGTGGGAGTGGCCAAAGCTTTTCCGGTCCAGCATTTAATTAACATTTTATCCGCTGTTTTACTGGGGCCGGCCTATGCAGTTTGGAATGCTTTTGCAATTTCTCTGCTTAGAAATATGCTGGGAACCGGTTCGCTGCTGGCTTTTCCGGGTAGTATGATTGGGGCTTTGATTGCCAGTCTGCTTTATCGAAAGTTTAAATCTAAGAGCTGGGCACTGGCGGGAGAGTTAATTGGAACAGGACTTCTGGGAGCAGCTGCTGCTTATCCAATTGCCCACTTTTTGATGGGAAGTTCGGCAGCTGTATTTTTCTTCGTTATTCCCTTTGCTTTTAGCTCAGCAGCTGGAGCTGTAATTGCTGCTCTATTTTTGAAAGTGGCAGAAAAAGCTGAAGTTATTAATTTTATTGATCAATTAAACTAATTTATAAGGAGCTGATTAATTTGAAAAAGGTTTTAACAATTGCCGGTTCTGATTCGGGAGGTGGAGCCGGGATCCAGGCCGATTTAAAAACAATGACTGTGCATCAGGTTTATGGTGCTTCTGTAATTACTGCAGTTACAGCTCAGAATACGCTGGGGGTTCAGGATGTAAAAACACTTTCGGCACAGGCGGTTGCTTCCCAGCTGGATTCTGTTTTAAGAGATATAGATTTTTCTGCCTTGAAAACTGGAATGCTGGCTAATAGCAATATTATTGCAGAGGTAGCTTTAAAAATCAAAGAATTTTCTCTTTCCAATCTGGTAGTGGATCCGGTTATGGCAGCCGCCAGCGGAGATCTGCTTTTAGAACTAGAAGCAGTAAAAACTTATAAAGAAAAACTTTTTCCGCTGGCAGAAATTATTACACCTAACCTGCATGAAGCACGGGTGCTGGCAGGAGCCGCTCCAGAGCAAACTGTTGATCCTCATTATCTGGCCGAAGAATTGATCAAATACGGCAGCAGCTATGTTCTGGTCAAGGGCGGCCACAGTAGTAAAGAAAAGCAGTCACAAAAAGCAGTTGATTTGCTTTATGACGGCAGTCAGTTTATAGAATTTGAGACAGAATATATTCCGACTAAAAATACTCATGGTACCGGCTGTACCCTTTCGGCAGCTGTTGCCTCCAATCTGGCACTGGGAATGGAAATGGAAAAAGCAGTAGAAAAAGCGAAAACTTTTATTACCGGGGCCATCAAAAATAATTTTCCTGTTGGCCAGGGTAATAGCCCGGTCAATCATCTCTGGCGGCTTCAAAATCAGAGAAATAATCAGCATCAGTGTGATAATTCGCTTATTAGTTCCATTAAGTGTGTCTAGTCTAGTGGAGAAAATTGAGGAGGGAAAAATGCTAAACTGGGATCTTTACTTAATTACTGAAGAGAGTTTATCAGCTGGCAGAAAAAGTCTTGAAGTAGTCAGAGAAGCAGCTGCAGCTGGAATCGATGTAATTCAGCTGCGGGAGAAAAATTTAAGCCTGCGGGAGAAATTCCAGCTGGGAGAGCAGATTAAAAAGATCTGCGACAGGTCCGGAATTGACTTTATAGTCAATGATCGGCTTGATCTGGCCCAGGCTTTAGATGCAGACGGTGTTCATCTGGGGCAGAGCGACCTGCCTCTGCAGGCTGCCCGCAGAATTTTGGGGCCGGATAAAATTATTGGCCTTTCCGCCTGGCGCAATCAGGAAATCACTGCGGCTGAGGCTGAGGGAGCAGATTATCTGGGAGTGGGAGCAATTTTTAAAACTAAATCTAAGCATCTCAACTCAGATAAAAATGGAATTGGGCTGCAGAGATTGGCCGAAATCAGGCAGAGGACTAATTTACCGCTGATAGCAATCGGTGGTCTGAATAAAAACAACGCTCCTCAGGTGATTAAAAATGGGGCTGACTGTATTTCGGTGATTACAGCTCTGACCAGAGCGGAAAGAATAGAAAATGAAACTCGAGAATTTAAGCAAATAATCAAAAAATCAAAATCTAAAAGGAGGGCTCTAAATTGTCAGCAGAAAATGATAAAACTGCAGCAGAATTCTCTCAAAACTGGAAATTAATTAAAAAAATCATTAAAGCAGAAAAACCTTTGATTCATCATATTACCAATAATGTTACTGTTAATGACTGTGCTAATATCACTTTGAACTGGGGAGCTCTGCCGGTGATGGCCCCGGCAGCAGAGGAATCAGCTCAGATGGTGGAAAATGCTGCCGCTTTAGTTTTAAATCTGGGCACAATTTCTTCTGCTCAGCTAGAATCAATGCTGAAAGCAGGACGGAGAGCAAATCAGCTGGAGATCCCCATCATTTTAGATCCGGTGGGAGTTGGAGCAGCGGAGTTTAGAACTGAGGCAGCACAAAAAATATTATCGGAGCTGAAAATTGACCTGATCAAAGGTAACAAAGGAGAAATTTCTTTTCTGGCCGGGAAAGCCGCTGAGGTTAAGGGAGTAGAATCAATTGGTGAATATAGTGATATTGAAAAAAGTGCAGGGGAGCTGGCCCGAAAGCTGGGGGCAGTAGTTGTTGTAAGTTCAGAAGTTGATTTAATTTCTGATGGCAGTCAGCTTACAGAAGTTGATCGAGGCCATCCACTGCTGGGAGAGGTTGTGGGCACCGGCTGTATGCTGGGCTCAACTCTGGCAGTTTTTGCTGCAGCAGCCGGCAGCTCAAGTTTATCTTTATTTGAGGCAGCCAATACAGCGGTTTATTGTTATTCCCTGGCCGGAGAAAAGGCAGCAGCAATAGCAGCTGCACCGGCTAAATATAAAATAGAATTTATGGACCAGATATATTCATTAAGGTAGACTTATTATTTCCAATATATTATTTATTTCCATTATAACTTTTCAAACTAAACCAGTCCTGGACCAGGGCTGGCTTTTTTCTATCTAAAAGAACTTAAGCCATTGCAAAAAACTGTCAAAAAAGATAAAATAAAATTAACTAAAAATTAAAACTAATTAACGGAGGCGGATTTGATGTCCGAATATATAAATAACAGTAAAGTGTGCATATTGTAGAAAAAATACTGGCTGCCTTTAAAGCAGCTGAGAAAGATAAAGCTCGTTTCCGGATTCAATTGCGGGGTAAATTTATTCTGATTGAATATTATGCTTTAAGAGATGATAATGGAAATTATAGAGGCACAATTGAAGTCAGTCAGGATCTTACAGAACTTAGAGAATTAGAAGGAGAACAGAGATTGCTGGACTGGGAATAAGTTATTTGATTTAAGACTAATTTTAACAGAGTATAAAAGCTTAAAAATAATTTTAGCAGCAGGAAGGAGCAAATTATGCAGTTTTTAATCAACAATCCACAGTTCTGGCGCAGTAACGGCATTAATGAAGAAATTTCAGAAAAAATAAAGCTTAAAGTAAAAGACGGAAAGCTTGAACTGCCGGAAGAAATTAAGAAAAAATTGGGACTTGGTTCAGATACAGAAGTTAAAATTCAATTTAACCAGGATGGGATGTATATTGAAAGGGCAGATCCCAGACTGACAAAGGTTTATATTGAACCAACCAGTGACTGCAACTTAAATTGCAAGACCTGTGTCCGTCATTCCTGGGAAGAAGAGCTGGGCTTTATGCAGATAGAAGATTACAAAATGCTAATCAATGAGTTAAAAGAATTTAAAGGTCTGCAAAAAATTTCTTTCTGGGGAATCGGGGAACCTCTTTTCCATCCTCAGATTGTAGAAATGGTTGAGCTGGCTTCCCGGCTGGGAGTAAAAACTCAGATAATTACAAATGGGCTTTTATTGGACCAGGAGAAAGCAGAAGCCTTGCTGGAAGCTGGACTGGACAGTCTGGTAGTTTCGGTTGATGGAACTTCTCCAGAGACTATGGCTGATATTCGATCTGGAGCTGATCTAAAAACTGTAATTGAAAATGTGCGTAGTTTTCACAGTTTACGGGATAAAAAACAGAAAGAATGTGAGATTGGAATTGAATATGTAATCATGAAATCTAATGTGGATGAACTTAAAAATCTGCGTAAACTGGCTTTCAGAATGGGTGCTTCTTTTATATTTCTCACCAATCTACTTCCCTATACTGAGGATATGTCAGCTGAAATACTTTATTCATTTTCTATCAGCCGCTCTCAACCTGAAATTAGAACTGAACACAGGCCGGAGATTTATCTGCCGCCAACTGATTTGAGGGAGGATATTATTCGTGATCTGGCTGCAGTTGGAGGAAAATCAAGTTCAATCAGTACAACTCAGGTTCCCTTTGATCCTCATCAAGGTTATTGTAAATTTGTAGAAGATGGTTCAATTGCAGTTAACTGGAGGGGAGAGGTCAGTCCCTGTATTGCTTTAATGCACAGTTATGATTTATTTATCAGAGATCGTAAAAAACATATCAACAAATATTCATTGGGAAAAATAACAGAACAACCTCTTTTTGAGATCTTGGATAGTGAAGAATTTAAAAGTTTCCGCAAAAAAGTAAAAGAATTCTCCTTTTTTGACTGTACCCAGTGTTCGGGCTGTGAAATGTCTAAGGAAAACGAAGAAGACTGCCACGGCAACGAATTTCCGGTCTGTGGAGACTGCCTCTGGGCCAGAGGAGTAATTCAGTGTCCATAATTACTCAAATTTTAATCTAAAAATAAATAATTTTCTAAAAAATAAGCAGGAATTGAGCTCTAAATACTGAATATTAATAATATACCTTCGAGTCCTTTTGCCTGTGGAATTTTCTATGGTGACTGGACCGCCGGGTTGAGGAAGAAATGACTCAGCCTCCCGTGCTTGGAAAGAAGAGTAGACTTAACAAATGAAGAAATTAAAAGAGAAACGATTGCTGGAGAAGATGTTAAAAACTATCTTGGGGGTAGAGGTTTAGCATCAAAAATTATTTATGATGAGATTGACCCGGAGGTAGATCCTTTAAGTCCGGGAAATAAGCTGATTTATGCTACAGGACTTTTAACTGGAACAGCAGCTTCTACTGGTGGTCGCTACATGGTCGTTACCAAAGGGCCTCTCACAGGGACTATTGCCAGCAGTAACTCAGGTGGATTTTTTGGAGCTGAGCTGAGATTTAGTGGAAATGACATTATAATTTTTGAAGGAAAGGCAGAACGCCCTCTATATTTATCAATTATGGGAGATCAGGTTGAACTTAAAGATGGCTCTGAACTCTGGGGTAAAACTGTTTATGAGACCACTGATCTTTTGATTGAAAAAGCCGGAAATAAAAATGCAAGGGTCAGCTGTATTGGTCCTGCTGGTGAAAACTTAGTTAAATTTGCTGCAATTATGAATGAAAAAGATAGAGCAGCTGGCAGAACTGGAGTCGGGGCAGTAATGGGCTCCAAAAATTTAAAGGCTGTGGTTGTAAAAGCTGATGAAAAACAGGTTGAATACTTTAAAGATGAAATGATGAAGGTTGTTAGAAAACAGACCAAGATGTTGAAAGAAGATGGGGTAACCGGAGAAGGCTTACCTGCTTTAGGT
>JASMSZ010000038.1:0-6902 GCA_041694515.1 Halanaerobium sp. | reverse complement strand
GTTATTACATATTCACTATTATATACTTTTTTTAGATGTTCTATTGAATTATTATCTATAAGCCAATCAGAATGCCAGGTCATAAACCAAATCCAATCAATATTATCTTTTTTTGACAATTCTGGATCAGGCATTACTCCACATTCATGGTAAGCTATTGGCTCTCCTAATCCTACTACATCTCGAACGGAGTTATACATCCTTTTCTGTGGTTTATAATCAACATTGTAAGTGTCAGCACCACTTAGATCTACATATTCATCCCCAGGATACCAATCTTCATCAGCATTATCTGCAAAACCTAAAAACCAGATAAGATTATTTAATCCTTTTTCTTCAGTAAAATAATTATACATAAATCTCCATAGTTTATTAAACTTTTCTGGTCCTCCTTTACTCCACCAGAACCAACCACCATTATGCTCGTGCATTGGGCGCCAGATTATAGGAACATTAGCATCTTTCAATTGTTTTAAATAA
This sequence comes from Halanaerobium sp., assembly GCA_041694515.1. GTDB lineage: Bacteria > Bacillota > Halanaerobiia > Halanaerobiales > Halanaerobiaceae > Halanaerobium. Next base: position 6,422 of record JASMSZ010000038.1, on the reverse strand, counting down.
TTAGCAATTCTATCTAAATCCGAAATCATTGCTTTATATTCCCTTGTTCCTTCTGTTAAAACTTGATCAATATTAATTTCTTTTTTGCTATTTTCATAACCTTCTCCAATTGTTGGTGCTCCCCAGTGCCACATGATTGTCGGGATTCCACCTTTACGCCACCAGTCAATTGCTCTATTAACAACATTTTGATTATCCTTTTCATGAATAAAATCTAGGCCTCTGATAGCTGGTTGTTTACCTGTATGTTTATTTATATATTCCAGTTCATAATTAGGTCCATCCACCCAAGCAGACTCCATTTGTCCTGAGAGCATTTTATTTCCATTGATAGTATGAAGATAATTAAGTACTGCACGAACTTCTTTACTCGCTTCCGAATTGACAGGTTCAGTTCTAATAATTTTTGCTGGCTCAACTGCAATAACTGTGGTACTAAAAAACATAATCAATAAGATAAGAGAAATAATAGTTAATTTATCCATCAGCTATTCCTTTCTTATGTTTGAGATTCTTATAATCTTGAACACGAAATATCATATTATTCTAAAGTGAATTATTCTTAATAAATTCTATCAACTCATCAATTTTAGTATAGGCAACAGCAACAATAGTATCTGCTCCACCATAATAAATTACCATTCTAGCAGTATCAGGATCGTGTAGAGCTGCACATGGGAAAGCAACATTTGGTACATCTCCAACACACTCATAATCTTTTTTTGGAGCAAGTAAATAAGGTTCAGTCCTATATTTAACCTGCCATGGTTTTTCTAAATCCAATAGGGCAGCTCCCATACTGTAAACAAAGCCATTACAGGAATTTAAAACACCATGGTAAATTAAGAGCCAGCCTTCCGATGTTTCGATTGGAGCCGGTCCTGGTCCTATTTTTGTGCTCTGCCAGCCACCTTTTGTTCCCATTACATATCTGTGTTCTCCCCAGTGCACTAAATCATTACTCTGGCTTAAAAATATATCACCAAACGGAGTATGGCCATTATCACTGGGACGGCTCAGCATAACATATTTATCATTTATTTTCCTTGGAAACAAAACCCCATTTCTATTGAAAGGTAAAAAAGAATTCTCCATCTGAGTAAATTTCTTAAAATCTTCAGTGTATCCCAGCCCAATTGTTGGACCATGATAACCATTACACCACATTACATAATATTTTCCATCCATTGCTACTACCCGTGGATCATATTTATATTCTGATTTACCGATTTCTTCTTTATCAAATTCAAATTCTATTGGCTCTGGTTCAATGTCCCAGTTTATTCCATCTTTACTTTTGCCAGCATGAATATTCATATTTCTTGCCTTATCATCAACTCTAAAGACACCAGCAAAACCATCTTTGTATGGAACAACAGCACTATTAAAAATACTATTAGAATTTGGAGTCGCGTCACGCGGAATTATTGGATTTTTCTTCGAACGCCAAACTACATTGTCACAATCAGCAGGTTTTTCCTCCCAGGGAATGTTCGGAAGGCTCTTTCCATAAATTTTTAATTCTTCACTCATAAATTAACACTCCTTAAATTTTCTATTTGAATTCTGTAAATTAATAATATTATAAAACTATCACTTTGAACATGAATATAATTCAGATTCTTTTGTAATTAACTCAGTTATTATTTTAAAAAGCTAACAGAATTATAATAATCCTGTTAGCTTAAATCATCTTAATTGTTTATTATTTTAATATTTTTTTTAATTAACTCTTTTCTTGTCTGAACAGAAGCTGCAGAGCGTAGTTTATCTTCAGGTGTATTTTTAACATAATCAACTAATCGATTTACTGAAGATTCTGCCACATGGATCCGGGTATCAGAGGAAGCATAATAAATTAAAACTCTACCATTATCTTCTTTAACAACACCATTAACAAAAACTACGTTGGAGACATCTCCCACTCTCTCTTCCCCCTGAGGTGCTATTAAATAACCACCAGGATTATATATAACTTTAGTTGGTACATCTAAATCCGTCATAAACGCATAAATAACATAACGCAGACCAGCAGCTGTATTTCGGACACCGTGAGCAATATGCAGCCAGCCTTCCTCAGTTTTTATTGGGGCATCTCCCTGACCATTTTTTGTTTCTTTTATTGTATGATAAAACCTTTTATCAATTATCTCTTCCTTTGCAATTTTTGGGTTTTCAATATCATCTGCTAAACCCCAACCGATTCCACCACCAGAACCGGTTGTAATAAAGCTGTCCTGGGGGCGGGTATAAAATGCATATTTACCATCTACAAATTCCGGGTGTAAAACTACATTTCTCTGCTGGGGAGAAGGAGTTTCTAAATCAGGCAGCCGTTCCCAATTTTTAAGGTCTTTTGTTCTCACTATCCCTGCCTGAGCCTCTGCAGCAGTTGTGTTACCCGGTTCAGCTTTCGGGTCTTTTCTTTCTGTACAGAAAATACCATAGATCCAGCCATCTTCATGTTTAACCAGACGCATATCGTAAACATTAATATCCGGTCTCTCAGTTTCTGGGATCTCCACTGGATAATCCCAGAACTCAAAATTATCAATTCCATTATCACTTTCTGCTATGGAAAAAAACGATTTACGATCACTGCCTTCAGTCCTGACAATTAAATAATATTTACCATTTATTTTAATAGCTCCAGGATTAAAAGTAGCATTAATACCCTGTCTTTCCATTAAATATGGGTTACTCTCATAATCTAAATCATAACGCCAGAAAATCGGTGTATGTTCTGCTGTTAAAACAGGATGTTTATAGCGGAAAAAAATTCCGTTACCTGGTTCAACTCTTTCATTTTTTCTTTCAACTAAGTTCTGTCTTTTCTTTTTTAACAAGCGAAGACGAGTCTGAAATTGATCCTTATCTGGTTTATTTATTAAATCCATTTTTTTCACCTCAAATTATTTTTTAGACTAAAATTTGTTCAATTCTATTAATAATTTCATAACAGGCCCTACTGCTGTGATAGGGCGACTTCCAGGCATTAATTTTAGCTTTAGAAGCTGCTTTTCCCTGCTCATTTACCAGCCAGTACCAGCCGCCATTTTGCTGATCAACTATATTTTTTATAATATAATCCCAGCATTTAGCAGCTGCCTGAATAAAATCTTCTTCTCCACTTAACTGGTAGGCGTTAATAAATCCAATAACTGCTTCTGCTTGAGGCCACCAATGGCGGTCTCTATCTAATTTACCATTTTTAGATTCGTAATAAATACTTCCATCTGCTGCAGTTCCATTTTCTAAGACTTCAGCTGCCATTTTTAGTGCATAATCTTCTACAAAATCAAGAACAACCTGTTCTCCCAGTACTTCTGCTGCCTCATAAAGAAGCCAGCTCCCTTCAATATCATGACCATAAGAAATAATATCAGATTTTGATGTCCAGTCCTGATCAAAAAAGAGCTTAAAGCGATACTGATCCTGATTAACTATATTATTGATTACAACTTCAATTAATTCTTTAAGCTTTGATTCTAAACCAGGGTCAGGCCAGACACGATATAAATTGGTATAAGCTTCTAAAATATGAAGATGAGTGTTCATAGATTTGGCGACATTCAGATCTTTCTCACTTAAGCTCATATCATCAGCTGCTGACCAATCTCTATTATATGCTTCAAAATAACCTTTGTATTCTGGATCATAACTTTCACTTTCCAGGATTGAAAAAAGATCTACAGCCCTTTTTAACGCATCTTCATTATCAGCAGCACGATAATATTCGCTAAAAGCATAGATACAGAAAGCTTGTCCGTAAATCTGTTTTTTGTTTTCTTTAACTTCTCCTTTGTAATCTAGCAGCCAGTAAAAACCACCGTATTTTTTATCTTCAAAATTAGCAATGAGATAATCATAAGCTCTATCTGCCATCTTTAAATAATCTGGATTTTTATCCTCGCGGTAGGCATTAGCAAAGCTCCAGAGAATACGGCTGTTTAAAATTAAGGCTTTATCAGCTTCAGCCTGAGCTTTATTAGAAACCGATACTTCACCATAAAATCCTCCATAATGTTTATCAATAGAATTATTCAGCCAGAAAGTTAGTAAATCAGCCTTTTCTTTAGTAACTGAATCGGCGAATTCTTCTAATAAATTTTTTTTCATTTTTATCATCTCCTAGATTTAAGAAATAGTTAAAAGGTTGAATTAATAAGGTCGGTCACACCTTAAAATTCAACCCTTATTCTTATTAAAATTATTTTTGTTTAGTATTTTAAGTTAGTATTTTATTTTTAAAATATTTAATATAATATATCCTAATCTCTTACTTTGATAAATTAATAAGTATCAACTAATGAACTTATTTTTAAGTGTGACTCAAATTCTTCTGCCCTCAGATCAGCATCAATTTCTGCAGTTATATTAATTTCTCTCCCTGGATAAAGATGGAAGAAATTATCACTTAATTTTAAATCATTATCTTCTAATTCTAGCCAGGTCCAGAGGGCTGTTTTAGCTGAACTGATACTCAACCAATATTTACCAGCCTCAAGACGCTTAACTTTAGTTTCAATCTCTGGTTTTTCAAGCTGCATATGTTTTGGTTTAGCGAAAGAGACAAAATTATCAGCTATTATTTCTCCATCTACCTCTAATTCAAGCCAGAGCATTAAATCTCTTATCCCATATTGATTTACATAATCCTGAAGTTCAAGAGTCCTCAGCAGTTGGTTACTTTCGGATTTTATCTCGGTTTCAAATGAGTTTTCTAAAATCAGCTGACCACTAACATTTCTTAACTGCCAGTTAACCTGACCCTTGATGTTCTCAAATTTATCACTGGTTACATGAATTTCAACAGTTGCATCCGCATTATTTTCTATTCCGGAGATAATAATTGGAGCATAAAACCTTTTGGCCATATAATGTAAGGCCTTCCAGCGGCCGTGATAATCAAGTGAAGACCAGCTGGCTACAGGCCAGTTGTCATTTAACTGCCAGTAAAGTGTTCCCATAGCTCGCGGCATATTACGCCGCCAGTTTTCTACAGCATATTTAATTCCTAAGCCCTGGAGGATCTGACTTGTCCATAAAACATTCTCAAAACCCTCTGGTAGTTTAAACCAGTCAAGCATATACTGCATAATTGTAGTATTTCCAATTCCACTGCGCTGATGTTGTTCCATCACATAAGAGGTTATATTACGATCTTCTGCCTCAGTATATCCATAAACTGTTTTTGGTTCCGGAAATGATTGAAAACCAAATTCACTGTTAAAACGATGTTCACAGGTTCTGTACCATTCAAAAGGCTTTTTACCATGCCAGACTTCCCAGAGATGGGCATCTCCCCAGTCGGGATTATTAAAGTCATTGCGGTCCCCTTTTGGACTATGGGGACTTCCGGGCCAGTAATCTGTTTGAGGATCATAATCTGCTACTACTTCGGGTAATAAGTGGTCAAATAATTTTTGATAATCATCCCAGGGCATGGTTATCTTCTCACTATTCCACTCCTGAGCTGCAATACCCTGTTCAATCTCATTATTACCACACCAGAGAGCTAGAGAAGCATGGTGTCTTATTCTTTTAACATTCTCTTCCGCTTCAATCTTTACATTAGCCATAAAATCATCATCAAAGCTGGGATAGGTTCCACAGGCAAAAATAAAATCCTGCCAGACAGTCAGCCCCAGTTCATCACAGATTTCATAAAAATCATCTTTTTCGTAGAGTCCACCACCCCAGACTCTAAGCATATTCATATTTGCATCTGCTGCTGATTCTAAAAGCTGACGATAATCTTTTCTTTCAACTCTGGAGACAAAAGCATCTGCTGGTATCCAGTTAGCACCTTTAGTAAAAAATTCTTTACCATTAGCTGCAAATTTAAAAGATTGACCCCACTGGTCATCTTCTGTAATTAATTCTAGTTCTCTTAAACCAATTTTTTTCCGAACAACATCTAATTCCTGTCCTCCGCTGTCAAAAATAGATATTTCAAGATCATAAAGCGGCTGCTCCCCCATCCCATTAGGCCACCAGAGTTTCGGATTATCTATTTCAAAATCTATTTTTGCCTTTTCACCTTCAATTTCAAAATTATTTTGATAAATTGATTCGCCAGACTGAGTAAAATTAACCCTCACCTTTAATTTTTCAGCAGCAATTTTTTCAGTTATAAGTTCAACATCTACTTCAACACTGCCAGTTTCCAGATGGTTCTGTTCAACCTTTATTTCTTCAATTCTAGCTGTATTTAGAGCAATTAAATCAATGTCATTCCAGATTCCCATGGTAACCAGCATTGGGCCCCAATCCCAGCCAAAGTTACTCGGTTGTTTGCGCAGCCAGCCACCCCCATGAAGGCGGTGATCACCTACACTCCAGGCCGGTATATGAAACTCCTCATCTTTTTTTCTTAAATATGGTAAAGGAGAATTAAAATGAACTCTAATTTCATTTTC
>JASMSZ010000037.1:0-18153 GCA_041694515.1 Halanaerobium sp. | reverse complement strand
ATTTAAAGTCTGCAGTGGTGCTTCTCCCTCACTTTGGATATGATCTCCATAGCAGATCACCACACTGTCTTTTTCTGTCAGCCGGGCGGCATCCTGTTCCTGCTCCCTCAAGTCAGGATGTTTTTCAGCAAAATCAATTATAAATTCCTCAAGTCGAGGATAAAATTCTGCTGTTGTTTTTTTATCATATATAAAATTTAATTTCTTTTTCAGTTTTTCTCTGCTTGATTTTGGAATTTCAAAACTCATAAAATCACTCCAGTTATTTTTTTATTCTTATCTGCTTATAAGCTTACAAATTCTTATGCTAAATTAATTTTTCCAATAACTCTTCTAAACGGCTGTAGGATAATTCTGCAGCTGCGATTTCAAAATTTTCTTCTACAGTCTGCTGGCGGTAATCCTGATCTTTTAAATATTTTAAAGCCTCTTTTAAAGCAGGCTCAAATTTCTTTTCTGCTATCTTAATATAGCCGTCTTCTCTTTTCTGATACTCTGAGCCCAGGGAAGCCAGGTTTAAATTCAATTTTTTAATATCACTCTTAAAAACCGGATATTCGAAAACAACCACCGGTTTTTTTGCAAAAAGTGCTTCTAAAAGCTGATTTCCCCAGCCTTCTTTAATACTGGTATAGGTAATTAAATCAGAAATTACATAGCTGTCCCAGAGAGAATAAATTTTCTTTCCTCCTCTGGCTGAACGCTGATGGGCAAATAAATTATTGGCCCAGATAATTTCTACCTCACTTTCTGCAGCCTGCTGCTTTAAAAACTGAATATAATTCTCATTTTCTTCCGTCAATCCAGGCAGCAGAAAAACAACCCTGTTCTCACTGCTGAACTCTCTTCCATCATATAGTTTCCCCTGCAGCTTCTGCTGCTGCAGCCTGGCTGTAAACTCTATAGCCAGCTCTACTGCCTTTCGCTCTGCAATTCGGGTTGCATGCAGTACAACTATATCATCTTCTTTGATACCCAGTTTAGATCTCAAATCCTCATTATACGGGTCAGATTTCCATAAAGGCTGCTTAAAATCAAAAACATTGGGCACTACAGTCGCTTCTAGTCCTTTTCTTTTTTTAAGCTCCTTTTGAGCAAGTTTATTGATTACTACATGCTCTATTTCTTTTAGCCGGGGAGGAAAATATTCTCTCAGAATATCATTTACAAAATTACAGACCGGACTGCTGTATAAATCTCTTTCCCAGTAAAAGTCATGGTGGTGGGCAATAGTTTTCAGCTCTAGTTTTTCTATAACCTGCTTAAAAGCAATTGCTGCCGGCAGATTCCAGCCCAGGGAAAATATATTATTGGGAACTAAAAGTTCAATTCCCGCATTTTTGATTTCTTTTTCCAGCTTCTGAGCAATTTGAGCTGCCTCAGCCTCAATCTCAGCCTGAAACTCTGCTTCGGAACTGTAATCTTCCAGACATCGGTAGGCATTATCAACAAATTTAAGATTTTTTTCATTTTTATAAAATAATTCTTCAATCTGAATTTCAGCTTCTGGAGTTCCTGAGATATAGACTACCTGATGCCCCATTTTTTCTAAAACCAGGCGCCATTTGTCCATTTCTAAGGAAACTCCATCAGTCTGACCTGTCCGAAAATGTGCCAGAGCAATTTTCATTATCAAACCTCCAATACTTTTATCACTGCATCTTTAATAAGCTCACAGCATTTGTTTATTCTTTAACTCCGCCAAAAGTTAAACCTCCAGTAATAAATCTCTCGACTGACAGAAAGAGGATAATTACAGGTACAGCTGTCAGAACAGATGCTGCCATCATTCTACCCCAGACATAATGCTGTGTATAAAATAACTGATTTAAACCAAGGGGCAGAGTTCTTAAACTGCTGGAATTGATAAATACGGAAGCAAATAGATATTCGTTCCAGGCTATCATAAAGGCATAGATAAAGACTGAAACTATGGCCGGTGCAGAAAGTGGAAGCACAATTCTATAAATAACCTCAAATCTGCTGCAGCCGTCAATAATCGCCGCTTCTTCGATGCTTTCCGGGATTGTTCTAAAATAATTTCCCAGCATATAGAGGGAAACAGGCAGGGTCTGAACTATATAAGTTATTATTAGTGAAGTTCTGGTATCAAATAAGCCCAGTTTGCTGATCATTTGAAACAAAGGAATCACCAGTAAAACTCCGCCAAACATATAAACCATTAAAACTCCGCGCTGAATTACTCCCCGACCTGTATATTCAAGTCTGGCAAAACTGTAAGAACCAAAAATAGCAATTACTATTCCAATCCCTGCCGAAAGGAAGGCTACAATTAAACTGTTTTTAAAATATATTAAAAACGGGAAAATTTCGGGATTTAATACTCCCTGGTAATGCTCAATTGTCGGGTTATTGGGAATAATTTTCGGCGGCAGCTGAGTCTGTTCAACATCCGGCTTCAAGGAAGAACTGATCATTGTTATAAAAGGAATTAAAACAAAAGCCAGGACACTAATTAACAGTACAACAAATATTATTTTACTTCTAATGCTTTCTTTCCCTACCATTCTAACACCTTCCTTACATAGAACATAATAAAACCTAAAACAAAAACAAATAAGATAGCAGATATTGCTGCTGCCTCACCAAAACTGTAAGTTGAAAAGGCTTTTTCGTAAATATAGACCGGCAGAACCTCGACTGATGAGGATAGGAGATAGACTTCCGAAAATTTATAGAAGTTCCAGATTGTGCGTAAAATTACCAGAGCTCCAATTACAAATTTTAGTTCAGGTAAGGTGATATATTTAAATTTCTGCCAGATTGTAGCTCCATCCACTTCTGCTGCCTCATATAAGGTACCCGAAATGGACTGCAGCTCAGCTAAAATCATTAAAAAGGCAAAGGGAAAATTCCGCCAGATATTAAAGATTATCACTGCAAAAATTGCATAACGTGGTGATTCAATCCAATTAATATGCTGAGGTAAAATACTTAAGACATCCACCATAATATAATTAAACATTCCAAAAACAGGATTAAATAAATACTTCCAGCCAAAAGCGGATGAGATTACAGGTGTTACATAAGGTAATAAGATTATTCCTCTAACAATGGCTCTCCCCGGAAATTTACGGTTTAATAAAAGTGCGACCCCCAGCCCCAGTAGAGTTGTGCCAATAACAGTTGTAGAAGTAAAAATTAATGAGGTTCGAAATGAAATCCAGAAGTCAAGATCAGTTAAAATATTAATGAAATGACTTAAGCCTATAAATTCATTAGACATAGTTGGATTCATATTTACATCATGTACACTCAACCAGAGATTATAAAATACTGGATAAATAATCAAACCACCTATTGAGAGTACGGTTGGTAAGATCAGCCAATAACCAAGTTTTGCTTCCTGATCTTTTTTAATCTGCATAAGCTTCCTCCTTTATTTTTCAACCCTGCTGTTTTCAGCAGGGTTGATTTAATTTTTTTAATTAATCAAGAGCATCCTGCATTTCATTGTGTCCCCATTCGGCTGCTCTTTCTGCTGACCAGCCTCGTTCTGTCATTCTCATTATTGTCTGACCGATTATAAACTGACTGGTTATATTACCAATTTTAGGAAATACTCTTCCGCCCACATAACCAAATTTACCAATACTGTTTAAACCACTGGCTATCCGGGCTGATTTTTCACCCCAGACTTCCAATAATTCGTGTTCTAAATATTTAGGATCATTTGCAATTGAAGGACGAACTGGATTCATGCCGCCTGGTGCCATATGGAGGAAATCAATATAGTTTTCTCCGGTAAGCAGGAATTCAGCAAATGCTTTGGCTCCCTCTAATTTTTCCTGATCTTCAGATTTAATAAATGTCAGACCATTGATCTGACCGTATACTGCTTCAGTTTTATGCTTCATAGTATTCGCAAAGTTTGTTTTATCTACTAGATTTTCGATTATTGCTCCTTTTTCTCCAGCATAATCTGTTGCCTGCAGACCAATATCATCCATAATATAGGTAGAATACATCATCATCGGCACCCGACCGGCTAAATAGAGATCACGCGCATCACGCCAGCCATTAGGTCCTGGAGGTGTGGTTTCAGCAAGTTCTGCATAAAATTTTAGAGTTTCAACTATTTCGGGAGAATTGAAAACTAAATTTCCCTCTTCATCGAAAATTCTGGCATTATTGGACAGCGCATATTGAGTAAAGGTCTGTCTTGCATAAGCATCTTTATTTGTACCAATCACTATCCCATACTGCTGTTCCTCAGGCTTATAAAATTCTTTAGCTGCAGCCATGATACTTTCCCAGGTTGTAGGTGGTTCAAGTCCCCTTTCTTCAAAAAGATCTTCGCGATACCAGATTCCCTGAACCCAGCCGTGAAATGGTACCCCAAAATAACCTCCAGCTGGATTAGAGAGCATTTTTAAAGCACCATCATAAATATCCTCTTCACCAATTCTATTGACAACATCATTAACTGCCTCAGAATCAAGCATTCCTTCTGCTCCTAAATTAAGGATGTTTTCTGCTCCTACCTCAATCATTTGCGGTAGGCGACCGGCAGCCATACCAGAAGCCAGTTTGGTTGGAATATCATTTTCCTGAACGGTAACCAGTTCAATTTGATATTGATCCTGCTGTGATTCGAAACGAGCGATTAAATCATTAATTACTTCTACTCTTTCCTGTTCGGTTTGAGTAGTCCAGTATTCAACAGTTGTCTGCGCAAAAGAAGTGGCAGTAAATACAAATACCAGCACCAGCAGTAACGAAATTTTAACTAAGGCTTTTTTTCTCAATTTTAACCCTCCTAAGAATTTTTAAATAATTTTAAGCAAACAAACTCCTACTCCCCTTAACTCCTGTAAAAAATCACCTCCCTAATATCTGTCAAATAAGTTGGTCAATCGTTTGACTAAAGTGGTAAAAAAACTGCTTCTACTCCATTATTTATAACTTCAGGCTAATTAAAATTAATAAACCAGCCCAAATTATCTTAAATTAAAGCCTCCTGACAGAAGCTCTTTTTTTCAATTCACAGGATAAATAAATTTTTTTCTGTTCTAAAACTCCACCAGTCATAACTTTATATAACATTTCCATTGACCGCCAGCCCAATTCTTCTTCCGGCTGAGAAATTGTAGTTAATTCTGGATCACTGGCTAAAGAAATTATATTATTATCAAAACCAACCACCGAAATATCTTCGGGAACTTTGAGCCCGGACTTTTTGATTGCCTTAATAGCTCCAACTCCCATTTCATCACTGGCTGCAAAAACAGCTGTTATGGAATCATCCTTTTTTAAAATTTCTTCCATCGCTTTAATACCACTTTTGAGCTTAAAATTCCCTTCGACAATAAGTTCTTCTCTTATTTTTAAGTTATTATCTCTCAGCGCCTGTTTGTAGCCCTGAATTCTGTAGAGACCTGACTCTTTGTCATTTGCATTACCACTGATCATAGCAATTTTTTGATGACCATTATTAATCAGGTATTTTACTGCCTTATAAGATTCCTTAACATTATTAATATGAACAGATGGCAGATCCTCCTCTACCTCTCTGGCCACAACAACTGTCGGAATTTCAGTTTCTCTTAAAAGTTTTCTGCAGCTTTTGGGCATCCGGCCGCTGGCAAATAAAATTCCATCAACCTGTTTTTCTTTGAGTAAATTGATATATTTTAATTCTTCTTTTTCCTGTCCTCCAGTAGTTGAAATAATCAAGCTGTAATCATATTTACTGGCTATATTTTCAATTCCACTGGCCACTCTGGCAAAATAGGTGTTTGAGAGATCACTTATAATTAAACCTATAGTATGTGTTTTTTTAGTTACCAGGCTGCGTGCAATTTGATTGGGCTTATAGCCGAGTTCAGCTGCAACCTGAAAGATTTCCTTTCTGGTTTCTTTACTTGCCTTGGGGATACCATTTAAAACTCTGGAGACTGTTGATTCAGTTACTCCCACTTTTTCTGCTATATCTTTTAGTGTAACAGCCATTTTGAAAACCCCATTCATATCTATTATTTCTAAAGTTCATTAATTTTAAACAAAATTATTTTTTGATTCATTAGTTTTAATTATCTTACTATTTCGATTTATCTATATTATAATACTTAATTTTTAATTAGTCAAGCGTTTGACTAAAATTGATCAGAAATTTTTAGAATAGAAAATAAGCAAATCCAGTCTGATTTATTTAAATTTCTTCTAAATGGACAGCTTCTGCCCCAACAAATACAATAATCCACTTTTTAAAATTGATTTTATTTTTAAATTCTTCAGCTTCACCATAAACATCTAACTGTTTTTTTGCTGCATTTATCTTTTCAGAAAGTATTTTAGATTTATTTTTTTGATAATCACTTTTCTTAATATATTTCAGTTCAATCAAAGCTTCATATTTAACTGCATCTATTTCTTTCTTTAATAATGCTATATCTATAGCATCAAAACGAGTATCCAAACTAAATTCTCTGGTAAACACCACATCCTGCAGTTCATCATTTAAAATACTTTCCAAAATCTCATTAATTTTCTCTTCTTGATTCAAAGAAAATAGCTGTTCTAACTTACCGAATTTAGCCGAGAAAGCCTCGCTTATGTTAATGGGCGGGGATGAATCGGCTATTTTAACTTTTAGTCAAGCTGAAAATAAAAACTTTGTCTAATAATCCCTTGAAATTGAACATATGTTTGTGATATAATGTATTTAACAGCTAATATTTAGGAGATTTTAATGATGAATACCTATATACACCTATTTATATCAGCTTTGCCTAAGTATTCTCCCAGTAAGCTAATGAATATTATTAAAGTACTACTGGAAGAAGAATATCAAAGCACCTTCCAAAGTTAAACATAAAAGGCTCTGTATGGACTAGAGCTTATTTTGTAGCTACTGCTGGTAATGTTAGTTCTGGAATTATCCAACACTATATTGAAAACCAAAGGTGATTAATATGCAATTAACCTATGTGCTGGAGTTATTAAAACCAACTAAAAGAAAAGAAAATATATTCTTAAATAATATTGCAGAAGTAGTTAAAAATCTCAAACTATAGCTGACAAACTTAAAGCAGGAGAAACTAAATTGAGCTCTGCTGATTTTAAAGAGATAAACCTACCTGCCGCTGTTAAAAATCAGAATATTAGGGAAGTTAAAGCTCTCTATAAACTATTCTTAAAATCTGATTCTGATAAAGATAATATAGAGTTCAAAGCTAACCAGCCCGTCTGCTATAATAATCAAAATTATAAGATTGATCATCATATAATCTCAATTCCCCTTTATACTACTAAATGTCAGAGATTTGCTTTTCCTGTTAAGCAGACTGAAAGGTTTGAAGAGCTGCAGCAGTATATCGAAAGTGGCTGCAAATTAGGTAAAGCCAGTCTCTTCTACAAAAGAGGTAAATGGTATTTTGCTGTAACAATTAAAATTGCTGCTAAAAAAACTACTAACTCTAATTTAATGGGAGTTGATATAGGACTTCGACAATTAGCTGTAGCCAGTGTTAAAAATTCTCAAGGAAAGGAGATTAATCGCCAATTTCATAATGGTAAACAAGCAGGTTTTATCCGCAAAAAGTATCGTTCATTAAGAAAAAAGCTGGGTCAATCTAAAAAAGTTAAAGCTATTAAAAATATTGGCTTTTATCATTTAATGCCGCCACCTTCTAAATGAATTTTCTTAAATTACTTTAAGTTTATTATAACATAAGCTGCAGAGCTGTACCAGTTAGAAAAGCAGCTCCCCAGAAGAGGAACTGCTATCTTAGTTATTCCCTTTTGATTCACAAATACCACTTCCTATTTATTATAAATTTTACACAAACAACTTAACTAAAATATTTCTTCAACACTTCAAAGGTTATAAGCTCCTGGGGCAGCCTCAAATCTTTTTCCCAGGCCTTTTCTAAGCTGGCCGCTAATTCAATAAAATCCTGAGATCGAAATTCTGCTGCCACCTCAGCTAAAACTTCTTTATTTTTATTCTGCCGCTTCTGTGAGGGATAAAACTTATCGGTCTCATCTAAAAGCAGCTGATAATATTCTGCTAGCAGTTCAATCTCATACTGCAGATATTTTTCTTTTAAAGATTTATAAATTGCGAAGCCCTCCGGGTCAAAATCACCAGCATAATAAATATTTAGCTTTTTAATCCTATCAAGCCGCTCCTGCTCATCTTGCAGCAAATCAACTCCCAGCAGTTCCTCTAAAAAAGAAAAACTGCTGATAATTTTTTTACCCTGACCATAAATTCCAGTATCAAATTCTTTATTGAAAATATTAATTCCTACAGCCAGGGCTTTTTTGGCTCCGATAAAGGCTGAATGGTTTTCCATGATCAAAATATTTTTGATTTCAGCCGGATCTAGAGTCCAGTAAACAAATAAGTGGTTATATTGCTGAGCTTTTAAATCAGCCAGATTTAACTTTAAATTATTTAAAAGTTTTTTTCCTTCCGCTCGGCTCAAAAATTTCTCATCAGCAAATAATTCTAGGGAGCGCTCTTCCCGGCTGGCCCATTCCCGCTCAGCTTTACTGCTTAAAAAATCGCAGAGTCGAAAAAGTTTCTGTTTCAAGTCTTCCGTCTGCTGGCCTGGTCTTTTTAAATAATAGTTCAAATTAAGCTGACGGGAAAGCCGCAAAATATCTTTATCTGACCAAAATTGATGTTCTTTTTTGACCAGACGCCAGCGCTTTTTAAGCTGGGGTTGGCGCTGATTAAAGCCCGAACTTTTAATTTTATTAATTTTATGATTGGCTTCCAGCTCCTGCAGCAGCTGATAAAGTTTTTGATAACCACCGGCAGCCTGATAGGCAGAAACCCCACCCAGCTCTGTTTTGAAATATTGCTCCAGTTCAGCCAGCTCAAAACGCTTCCTAGAGGCCAGCTCTTCTTCCCTAAATTTTTTGAATAACTTATTCCATTTTTCTTCTTCTCTCACCCGAAACCACCTGTCCTTTAACTACACCTCTGTTTTTCTGATCATCGGCAATCTCTAAGGCCCAGAAAACAGGGAAGCGCTCTGATATTTCTGTTTTAATAATCTCTGGAGCTGCAAAGGCCACCAGCTGAAAATTGAGCTTATCAGCAATTTTAAAGATTGGATCCAGCACATGGGCTGCCGAAGCCTTACCGAAGGGATTATCCAGAAAAAGTACTGTCCAGGGATTTGTGCGGTCAAAACGCTGTTTTTTGTAATTTAAAAGCATCATCATCATAAAAGCATTAATTGATAATGATTGACCACCACTGCCCTCCGGTGCATTACCCTTACCCTGAATTACAGCCTCCCAGTCAGAATAGAAATAATCCTCAGGTTTAGCATACAGAAATTCGTTTTTCTCAGTCATCTTATAAACCTGGAGAACGGGATAACGTCCGCGCAGAGCCCGGGAGAAAAGAGCTGCATCTCCACAGTATTCTTTGAGCTGATAATCAGTTAGACGATCCACCTCAATTTCCTGCTGCTTAAACTTCTGCAGCAGTTCCAGAAAATATTCTTTCAGTTCAGCTATTATCTCTTCCTCAGTCTCCGGCAGCAGATCACTGCGGCGCAGCCGAACTAAGGGAAAAGCATAACCCCGCTGATTATGATAGACCATATTGTTGATCATTTCCTGCATCGAAGTAATTAAACGCATCACATGCAGAGCCGAACGCTCGGCCCACTGACTGCGGGCTCTTTCTGCCTCCGATTTATCTTCATCAATTCTATTTAGCTCATTGTTTAAATATTCCTTAAAGCTGCTCAGCATTTCAAAATTATACTGATAGTCATTCAGCCGGAAATTATTGAGCAGTTTTTCGTTAATTCGACTGCGTAAAGTTTTATTTTCTACAATCTCCGCCACTTCATTTTTAAAGCGGTAATAATTTTCCTCTGTTCTCTCCCTTAACTTCTGCAGTTTGGAACGAATATTTTCGTAATCAGCAGTCCAGCTGTCAACCACAGCTGCCGGATCTTCTTTAAGTTCCTCTTTAATACCGGCATTAAGTTCACCTTTAGCTGCCTCAAGCTGATAGTATTCGAGCTTGTTGCTCAAATTGCTGTAGTGAGAAATCTTATCTTTATAATTGATAATCATTTCCTCTAATTTAGCCCTGAAATCCTTCGCTTCACTTAATTCTTTTTTTATTTCCAGCTCTTTGACCTTTAGATCAACTTTTTCCCAGCTCTGAACCGAGCGCTGAAATCTATCTTTAATTTCGGCTGCTTTTTCACTTAAAACCCGGCTCTGATTATTGATTTCTCCGGTTCTAATATTAATTTCAGCCTCTAATTCTTTAATCTCAGCTTCCAGACTTTTGAGCTGGCTTTCTACTTCTTCCAGACTGATTTTCAGTTTTCTACTTGATTTGAAATCATAATCCCTTGTTTCCCAGTCCTCTGCCAGCTGATTGAGCTCTGATTCTG
The DNA here is from genome assembly GCA_041694515.1 of Halanaerobium sp. GTDB lineage: Bacteria > Bacillota > Halanaerobiia > Halanaerobiales > Halanaerobiaceae > Halanaerobium. The sequence goes on along the minus strand of JASMSZ010000037.1, from coordinate 7,753 downwards.
ACTCATTTAAAGCAGCCAGAGTTTTCTGCAGATCTCGGCGCAGATATTTTAATTCACTCTCTATCTCAGCTTCTTTTTTCTGCAGGTCAGTTATTTTTAGAAAATCCTGATAGGCTTCAGTCTCCTCAATTCGTATAAACTGGGGATAGTCTTTAGAGGCCTTATAATCGCCTGCGGCTGATTCAGTTATTTTTAGAGTCTCTACCCCGCTCAATATTTCCTGCAGCTGATTTTGAAAGTTTTTCAGCTGCTGCTGCCAGTTATCAAAATCATTATCCAGCTGCAGCTTCAATTTATTATTTTGACGCTGTTTGTCCGAGTTTTCCTCCAGGCTGGATTCAAGTCTTTCAATTTCCGCTTTTGCCTGCTGATAACGGGAAGCTTTCCGTTCCAGATTTTCCTTAGCTTCTATAAACTCCTCTATCTGCTCCAGATTAGTCTCATTTTCATTAAGCTGCTGCTCTTTTTTCTCTATCCTGCTGCTGAGAGAATTAATATTTTGGGCAGTATTATTGAGCCTGCGATCATTTTTCTGCAGCGACTTCTGCAGCTCTTCCAGGCTGGCATCCAGATTATCCAGTTCAGTTTTTAGCTCTGAGGCTTCTTTCTGCTGCAGCATCTCGGCTGCCTGATAGTTGAGCTCCTCCAGCTTATTTATCTTTGATTCCAGAATAGAAGTTGTTTCTCTAATTTCTGCCTCTTTCTGCTTCAGACCGCTGTACCAGCTGCTAAAATTTTGATTATCTTTAATAAATTTTAATTCAGTTCCGGATAAAACTCCAAAGGGAAGTTCCAGCTCTTCTTGATCAAGCTGATGATTGATAAAAATTGGGACTGCATAATGCATCAGCTCTTCTAAAGAGAGATTCTGCTTTATTTTCTCCCAGTCTGACTGATAAACAACAACCAGGCCATAAGGCAGCTGTGGATATTTCTTTAGCAGCTCTTCTTTATCATCTCTCAGTTCAAATAAAAATTCACTGCCATAGTAAACTCTGATATTTAAGCCCTTAATTTTCTGGTATAACTTCTGCTGTTCGTGATTGGCCACCCAGTACTCCTGGTCATTTAAATTTAAATCAAGCTGCAGTTCAAAACTCTGATTGTTTAACTGCTTCAGCCGTTCTTTTTTTTCGGTGATTAATTTTAAAAGCTCGTTTTTCTGCTGCTGCAGCCATTTTTTGCTGTAGAAATTATCGAACTTATCCAGCTCCAGATTCTTTACCAGCAGTGAAAAAATCTTTTCTTCCTCCTGTTTCTGCTGCTGATAAAGTTCGTTTAGATTGGATCTATCTTTTCTCGCTTCTGCCAGCTTAACTTCCAGCTCCTGCTGCTTGCTTTTTAATTCTTCTTCTTTTTCTGTTTCTGCTTTCAGTTTTTCGTTGAGTTCGGCCAGCTTTTTCTCCAGCTCGTTCTTTTTCTTTTTTAATTCCTCTAACAGATAGCGCGGAGTTTCCAGCTGCAGGGGATTGAAAAACTGAGCCAGTCTTTTCTGCTCTGTTTCAAATTTTTCTTTTTCAAATTCATAGTCAGCAATAATTCTCTCCTGATCCCGGAGCAAATTTTTAAGATCTTTTTGCCGCTGAATCAGAGTTTTCTCTTCTGATTTTAAATACTTCTGATGAGAATAATAATCGGCTGCACTGGCCTGCAGTTCATTTTTTAACTGCTGGTAATTTTTTTTCAGTTTTGATTTGATTTTTTCAATCTCAGCCTCTACTTCCTTAAACTCACTGCGCTCTTTTAAGTTAGAAATTTTCTGCTGTGTCTCTGCTGCTTCCTGCTGCAGCTTTTGGTATTTTAGATATTCCAGATTGAGCTGATACTGGAGCCGGTTTTCTTTTAAGGCAGCTTTTCTTTCTTTCAGCTCTTGCAGCTGCTTTTGTTCCTGCTGCTGCAGTTCTTTTAGTTTTTTAAGCTCTCTGGCTTTATCTACATATTTTAAATTTTCCCGGGCAAAATTTAAATCTTTAATCTTCTTTTCCGCTGCTTCCAGATCATTCTCACTGCGGCGTAGTTCATTTTCCAGAAAAGTCTGGCGGTCAGCTATTCCCCGGAGATAATTGTTACCTCTTTCTCTAATCATGGTCTTCGTTTTTTTCAGCCTCAGTCCCTGTTCAGCATCATTTAAGAGTGGTTCCACCATCTGATCTAAATTCTGCAGATCTTCAGTTCGCGAAATCAACTCCGGCAGGTTTTCTGCAATCTTAATATTATCCACAAAAATATTGATCAGAGAATTTTGTTCTGATTCTCCCCGGTAGGAAATACTTTCACTAACTGCCGGAATAATCAGCTGTTCAAAAAGTGCTTTATTATCCCTGGCCTGAGAAAAATATTTTTCCAGTCCACCCTCACTGCGGTTGATGTTTTTCATGATTTCCCATTCCGAACGGTAAATCCCGTGGCTGCTCAAATACTGATAATATTCCGAGTTGAGGCTGGAGACCGCTGTTTTCGAAAACTTCATAAAATCACTGCGGTTCTGATCTATAAATTCTTCCAGTCTATCATATTCTAAAACCTGATCACTGCTTTTAGTATACAGAGGCAGATTCTCCAGTCCAAAACGGCTCTGACCCTGATACTGGTGGGTATAAAGGAAGTATTTTAAGCCGACCTTCCCCTCCTGATCGTTAGTACTCTGCTGCTTGTGGGCTGAAACACAGATTCCGGCCAGCAGCTTTTTATCATCTCTGCCGTCAAGCCTCCACTCCAAAACTACGTGGAAAGTGTAGGGCTGAAAAACCTGGTAGCGGTCATAGAACATTCCTTCCAGCTTGTTACCATTTCTTTTACCCCAGGCTGTTCCGGGCAGCATCAGCTGCGAAATCAGCTGCAGCATAACTCCCTTGCCGCTGCCGTTCTGCAGGGTAAAAAGGGTATGGTCAGCCTCCAGATCAAAAATTGAGTTGCGGTGCTGTTTCTGAAAACCATCATATTTATTTCCGGTAATTCTTATTTTACTCAGTCTGGGCATCGTTATTTTCCTCCTGCTCAATTTTACTGCGGGTTTCTCTGATTAAATCCATAAATTGGTTGTACCTTTTCTGATCATGATAAATCTCGTCCAGGCGCTCGTAAAGTTGGGGGCGGGGAATGAGCTTCAGCTCATCACTCTGATCAATGATCAATCCCTGTTCAGTTAAGGGTTTTAGAGCAGTATTGATAAAAGAAAGGCGGTTACCTCTGGTTCTGGTGACATCTATAGTCTCATCAACCTGACTTAACTTATATTCGTTAAACTCTGTCAGCCAGAGTTCTGCCACCTCTTCAACTGCGATTGACCACTGCTCGGCAAAACTATCATCTTCCTTTTTGCGCTGCTGCCAGCTCTCCAGGGTCGAGGTTACCAGATCAGAAAGCCGGTGGTAGCTTACTCCTTCTTCCTCCCAGCGGATCCGGACATGGCTTTCTTTATCTACCTCTGCCAGAAAAATTGAAATAATAATATTGGCCAGATAAAAATATCTTTTACGCTTTAAGCCCGAATATTTACTTTTCATTTGAGTATAGGAGTTGGCAAAACTTGAACCCCTGGCCTTTGAGATCAGATGGACATTTCTGGCTGTAGCAAAAACCTTGAGTCCAGCCTCAGCTGCCATGGTGTTGACAATATTATGAACTTCACTGTCACTGCGGTACTTTTCCGCCAGCGGTTCAGAAGCCGAAATTATCTGCTCATCTAATAGTTTAAAAAACAAAGCTGCTCCTTTTTCTAACTGTTCCTGATTAAATGCCATCTTATTCTGCCTCCAGATATATTTTATAGGGTGAAATGATAAACTGATCTAAAAGATTCAATTTTTCTGCGCCTGCATTTAGTTCTGCTTTAACTCTTTTCCCTGCCAGTTCAGCAAATTCTTCATTTTTCTCTGTCAGGCGTTTAAATAAGAGCAGCCGCTCATCCAGTCCCGGGTATTCCTCAACCAGTCTTAATTTGATATCAGTGATAATGAACATCATAAATAATTCCAGATTGATTTCCTGACTCAGCCAGCGTTCTTTTTCCGCAGGGGGCAGCTGATTGAGCTGATTTAAATTAAACTCTCCCTCTTCTTTTAACTCCCTAAAAACATCCTGCCAGAGATCTAAAATCAGCTCCCAGTCAAATTCCCGTTTGGGTGCTGCTTCGACCTCAAATTCTTCCAGCTCTGCTTCAGATTCTTCTAAATAACTGTAGAGCTGCTGTTCTGACCAGGCCCAGGCTAAAGGGAAGATAAAGTCCTGAGCCGGAGAAAATAAGGGGTTGAGCATTTCTTCCAGAAGCTCCATCCGGGGCAGTCCCTCCTGTAAGATGGTATTCTGCCAGAAATCTTTTTTGAAACTGAGGCGGGAAGTCTTCCAGAAAATATCGGGATTATCCCTGCGAATCTGCAGTTCCAGAGAAAGATTGGATATTGTAAGCTCAGCCAGCCTGTCGTGTAAGGAGCGGGCTCGTTCCAGCTCTTCAAAAAGGAGTTCTCCTTCTTTTCGATTTACATTCTCAAAGGTATCGAGCCTGTCCTGCCAGACAAAAATATCATTAAAAACTTTTTTCTCGTCTTTAAACTGTTCTCTAACTTCGGCTTCCGTTCGCCGTTTACGCTCCTTATAAGCCGAAAATATGAGCCCCGGATTGCGCAGAATATCTTCCCGCCAGTCTTTTTCTTTTTTAATTAAATTGCGGACCCGGGCAATTAAGTTGCTGACACTACTTTTGGCTTCAGTAAAGTTACCATTTTTAATCAGCTGCAGGGTATAAAACTGCTCTAAATCAAAACCAAATTCCTCTAAAATTTCTCTGGTGATAAAAATAATCTCCTGAGCAGTTTCGGAGAGCATATAGACTGTGCTCCCACCTTCCTGCCAGTTAGAGGCCTCGCGGTCGGGTATTAAATACCGGTATTTAAATTCTCTGATCTCCCCGGCTTTTTCATCATAAATCCGGGCAGTAAAGTAAGACTGCTGTTTTGGATCTCCAGAGTAGAGGACTCCATCCACCAGTCTTTCAATTTCTTCCAGATTAATTGGCAGCTTCATCTCTTTAACCACTGCTGTAGTCATTGAAATCAGATCACGTCTCTGCCGCTGACTGTTATTATTAATTTCCCGCTTAAAAACTTTAAGCAGCAGATAAAGTGCAATCTGATGGGAGTAGTCATTTAAAGCTCCCACATCCATCCCCTGCCCCAGCTGTGAAATCGCAGTTGTCTTTTTTAAACGCTCATGTAAACCTGTATTGGCTCTATCCATAAAAATCCTCTCCAGAATAATAATCTTTCATTAATATTTATTCTATTTTGACTGACTTCTTCCTGCTTTTTAAGCAAAATCATTGCAAAAACAGCTCTCAATTAAGAAAACTGCTTCTAAAGCTTAGATATTCTTATTTACATATTTAATATAATCCAGATAATATTTAACTAATATGTTTCAGGTTTAAATTCTTCTAATTCACTAATATATTCTTCCATTTTAATCAGTTTATTTACTATTATTTCGCTCATTAATTCCTCACCTCAAGCTTTTTCTCCAGAGTTTTTCTTCGATCATCGCGAAGAAACTTTGTATCTGCATAGATAGCAGCAGCATAAATACTAAATCTCTCAAATTTCTTTTGAGTACCATATAATAATCTGCCCTTTTTAGCAACCTCTACTTTTAAAACTGGTTCAGCTTTACTTAAGTTAACTAAATCAATATCCCCACGCTGATAAAACTGAGATAATTCGTTTAAAAGCTCCATTTCTTTCTCCGCTGCTAAAAGTTCAAAACTTTTATAAGCCAGATCAAGATCACTCCCCGGCTTATTCATATTTTCAGCATATGAACCAAAGATAACAAACAATTCAATATTATATTTTTCAATAATAGCTGCTGGCACTTCTAAATCCATAGCATCACCCCATTTATTAAATTATACATCATTTAAAGTAATTTAAAAAGAAAAACAGCCCTCAATTAAGAAAGCTGCTTGATTTTTAACTATAAATTATTGATTTTTTCCCAGACTTCTTTTTGAACTGGAATTCCTTTTTCGAGATTTTCTTTTCTCCGCAGATAGGTTCCTTCGCCCGGATAGGTTGGTTTTTGTTCGGGATCAACTCTTTCTGCTGAATGAACCGATTCAACAGTTTCTTCAATTCGCTCTTCTTCAATCTTTCCTTCCATATCAAATACCAAAAAAAGCTGTGAAAGTGCATACTCTCTTTCTTTTTTACCAATCAAAAAAGTATTTAAACCATTTGATAAAAGAGAAGCAAATAAATCAAGCATGATTGAAAGCCCGGAACCCTTCCAGTAACCTGTCGGAATAGGTCTTACTGCCTCCAAAATCTCTTTCGGATTGGTAGTCAGTTCTCCCTCTTTATTATAGCCGCCAGGATAGGGAAGTTCTCGATCTTCCACTGCATACTTTTCTAACTTACCATAGGCGTACTGAGAAACTGCCATATCTAAAACTATGTGTTTTTCCTGACGGGGAATGGCCATCACCAGAGGATTATTTCCAATTTTATTTTCTTTAGCTCCCCAGGGTGGTAAATTTGGCAGAGTATTAGTAAAACAGATTGCCCCACAGCCTGCCTCTGCTGCCTGCCAGCCAAAAGCACCCCCGCGCATCCAATGATTTGTGTTTCTTAAGGCCATGACAGCAGCCCCCTCTTTTTTTGCTTTTTTGATTGCCTTTTCCATTACCTGCTGCGCATTCAAATTGCCGGGACCTAAATTTCCATCGTAGATTTCAATATTACCATTCTGGTCAACTTTCTCCGGCTCAGCCTCAATATCAATATAACCCTGATCAATCATTTCTATAAAGCGGGGAAATCTATTGATTCCATGTGATTGAAATCCATCCAGACTGCTGTTGGCAAAATTTTCAGCCGCTTTTTCTGCTTTTTTCTTCTCAAATCCTCTGTCTAAAAGAATTTCTAAAAATTTATTATAAAGTTTTTGATACTTAATTCTCATTCTTAATCATCCCTTTCCTGAGCTTTTATAAATATTTTTCTTCAATCATTTTAATCTCAGATTTCAGTTTTTCAATTTCCTTACTATTTAATCTTCCTATCGGCTCTCTGCTGTAAACTTCCCTAAAGCCTCTAAATTCCACAGCTTTCTTATAATAAGCCAGATTGCTGCCGCCTTTTAAAACCCTGCCAATAAGAGTAGTGGCTTCCTGCATTTTACGGGCTGTCTTTAAATCTCCGGCTTCCAGGGCCTGATAAAGTTTAACAAAAATCTCGGGGAAGACATTGGAATGGCCGGAAACTACCGCTTTAGCACCATATAAAAAGGCCGGATAGGCAAGTAAATCATTACCCATAATGATATCAAAATCATCTTCGCTCTGATCGATTAATGAATATAATCGTTCCAGATCTCCCATGCTGTTTTTAATTCCAATGATATTTTTGGTCTGACTCAGCTCTGCCACAGAATCAGGCAGCAGATCGTTGGTAGTATATGATGGCAGATTATAGAGATACAAATTCAATTCCGGAGCTGCCAGCTCAGCAAGCTTCTGATAGTAATCAATCATCTGCGGCTGAGAAAAATGATAATAGAATGGAGTTACCGCTCCCAGACCAGCAATATCTATGTTTTTAGCAAAGTCAATCATCTGCTCAGCCTGATCCATTCTTAAATCTCCAGCATGCATAAAAACTGGAATCCGGCCGGCAGTATATTCAACAACAGTCCGGGCCACCTCTTTTCTCTCTTCTAAGTCCATTAAAAACACTTCTGCTGCTGTTCCAAGTATGTAAAG
>JASMSZ010000036.1:0-11232 GCA_041694515.1 Halanaerobium sp. | reverse complement strand
TATTCTGCCTTTTAACCCAGACACAGTAATAGCATCTATTCCTTACCGGCCTCTCTGGACCAATTTAAAGGATACAATATTAAATTATTTTTATTCTAACTTTTTTCCAGCAGTAAAACTGCATCTTTTTCATCAATTTCTTTAAAGTTAACATCTACAACTTCATCTTTAGAAGTCGGTAGATTTTTACCAACAAAATCTGCTCTTATCGGCAGCTCGCGGTGGCCGCGGTCAATCATTATTGCCAGCTGAATCTGCAGCGGTCTTCCCAGATCAATTAAGGCATCAAGGGCTGCTCTGACTGTTCTACCTGTGTAAAGCACATCGTCAACCAGTACAACCTTTTTCCCGGTGATATCAAAGGGAATTTCTGTCCGGTGGACGATTGGCTGCTGGGCAACAGTTGAAAGATCATCACGATAAAGCGTGATATCTAAAATACCTGTTGGTAGCTTAACACCTTCAATTTCTTCAATCTTTGCTGCCAGTCTTTCAGCAAGTGGTACACCTCTGGTTCTGATTCCAATTAAAACCAGATCCTCAGTACCCTTATTTTTTTCTAAAATCTCATGAGCAATTCTAGTAATAGCTCTGCCCATAGCAGCTGAATCAATCAGCTCTTTTTTGACTATCATCTCTGACTTATCCAAAAAAATTACCTCCTTTGTGGGGAGAATATTTTCTAGCGGCAAAAAAATAACCTTCTCACGGCATAGTAAGAAGGTTGCTCAAATTTATATTTTCCCTTACTAGCCTCTCTGGACTAATTTAAAGAATCATTATCTTATTTGAATTAATTATATCGGAAGCACAAGACCAAGTCAAGCAAATTTCAAATAAAGATATATCTTTTCTTTCCTTGATAATAAAAACTATAGAAAACAACTTTAAAATTTACAAATATCTAGAATATAATCCAGGTTGGAATGATCTCCAACCTGGATTATTTTTATTAATCAATTTACTTTATTCTAAAATTAACTTCAGACATTAACCCTTCTCGAATTTTAACTATTACTGGATTTTTGCTTAATATTTCAGTTCCAGCTGGCAGAGAGTTTTTATCCAATTTTAAGACAAGAGTCTGCAGTGGCTGAATATTATCTTCAGTTCTTATTTCGAAATGGAATCTACCGAATTGATCTGTTTCTACAATCTGACCGGTGGTGGAAATGATTCTGATTCCTTCCAGCCCTTTTTCATCTTCACCTTCAGTCTGCATTCTATCTTCATTTTGATCAAGGTAAACTTTTCCAATTACAGTTGAAGTAGTAAATAGTGGATCTCCAATTACTAATACTTCTGCTTCTGCTGTATTAGAAATTAGATTTTCTTCTACTTTAGCATATGCCTGATTGACATAGCTATTTGAACTGACAACACCACTACCGACAACCAGTGTGTATCTGATTTTCATACTGCTCTCTGCATTTAACTCCAGACTATCCCAGCTGACAAGTCTATCCCCTTCGGACTTCAGCTTAGTTTCACTACCTGTTTCAGAAACTATTACTGCTGAGTCTTTAACAAGTTCAAAACCTGTTGGCAGTTTATCATAAAGTGTAAAAGACTCTAGGTCAAAATCGGTTTCATTTATTATCTCAATCTTATAACTTATGAAATCACCAATTGAGACCTGCTTTTCAGCTGCAGTTTTATTTATTATTATATCTGTAGGATAAACTTCTAAGACTCCAGTCGCTGTAGATGTATTACCTGCATCATCTGTAATTGAAGCTTCGACCTCATATTCTCCAAGATCTAGAGGCTGATCAACATTTATGGACCAGTTGCCATCCTCATTAACTGTTGTTTCACCTTCGAATACTACATTGCCATCTTTGTCTCTAATAACAACATCTACAATGCTTCCGGCTGGTTCATCTGTTTTTCCCTTAATTGTCGGAGTATTACTGTTAGTCTGATTATCTATTACTTCTATTTCTGGTTCAGTTAAGTCAATCTTTAAGTCTCCAGCTGCGTTGGTTGTATTACCTGCATCATCTGTGATTTCTGCTTCTACGCTGTAATCCCCTTCAGGGAATTGATCATATCCTTCGGACCAATTACCTTCTTCTTCTGTATTTATCGACCAACTACCATCTTCTTCTACTAATACTTCACCTTTGAAGATTAGATTACCTTCATCATCTCTAACAACAACATCAACCGTGCTACCTGCTGGCTCATCAGTTGATCCTGTAATTATTGGTGTTGTATCATTAGTTGCCTGATCATCGACTGTTAGTTCTGGAGGAGTTATATCTACCTCTAAGGCTCCAGTTGTTTCTGCTTTGTTACCTGCTTCATCTTCAGTTGTTGCCTTTACAGTGTAATTACCTTCTGCTAATTCAACTATACCACCTGAAAAACTTCCTTCTGTAGAGCTATCTATCGACCAGTTACCATCAGTATCTGTTTGTGTTGTTCCTCTGAAGACTTCATTACCATCTTCATCGGTTAATACAACTTCAACATCACTGTTTTCTGGCTGGTTGCTTGTACCTCCAATTATCGGTGTCTGATTATTGGTTACTATATTATCATTATCCAGATCTATCTCAGGCTCAGTTAAGTCTACCTCAAGACTACCCTCTGCAGTTGTTGTGTTGCCTGCTTTATCGGTAATCTCTGCTTCTACTGTATAATCACCTTCAGCTAGTTCATTTCCTGCAGGTATATCAACACTCCAACCACCATCTTCTACTGTAGTGGTATATTCGTTACCATCGACAGTAACAGTAACCTGGCTTTCATCTGGTTCATCAGTTGATCCTGTAATTGTTGGTGTTGTATCATTAGTCACCTGATCATTGACTGTTAGTTCTGGTGGAGTTATATCTACCTCTAAAGCTCCAGTTGTTTCTGCTGTGTTACCTGCTTTATCTTCAGTTGTTGCCTTTACAGTGTAATTACCTTCTGCTAATTCAACTATACCACCTGAAAAACTTCCTTCTGTAGAGCTATCTATCGACCAGTTACCATCAGTATCTGTTTGTATTATTCCACTGAAGACTTCATTACCATCTTCATCGGTTAATACAACTTCAACATCACTGTTTTCTGGCTGGTTGCTTGTACCTCCTATTATCGGTGTCTGATCATTGGTTACTATATTATCATCATCCAGGTCTATCTCAGGCTCAGTTAAGTCTACCTCAAGACTACCCTCTGCAGTTGTTGTGTTGCCTGCTTTATCGGTAATCTCTGCTTCTACTGTATAATCACCTTCAGCTAGTTCATTTCCTGCGGGTATATCAAATTCCCAATCACCATTTCCATCTACTACAGGTTGATATTCTATTCCATCAACTACTACTTTAACAATATTACCTGCCTGTTCAGGATTAGTTGTCCCGGAAATTGTTGGAGTATTGTTGTTTGTCAATTGATCATTTACAGTTAAATCCGGTATAGTGGTTAATATAACTGAACTGCTCTGACTGTATTCTCTTTGTTCATCTACATTACCACTCTGTGAATACCAGTTTACTCCAAATTGGTTTTCAAGTTCTATTGAACCTCTAACATCTGCATCTATTGTAACCTGATAAGTTAATTCTAGTGGAGTACTGGAATCATATGCCTGAGCAAGTTCTTCAATTGTCCAGCTCAAATTCGGACCACTATCATTGGCAGTAATACTTAAACTGTCAAAAGATGTTGTCATACTGCCATTAACATAACTCATACCCTCTGGTATAAGATCCTCGACTGTCAGATCATAAGCAGCTGCTGTTGAACTACCTGAGTGATTGATAGTTATTGTATATTCTATTGTATCTCCTGCTTCATAACTTCCTGCTGCAAAGCTCTTATCTAAAGCTAAGTCTGGTTCTGTTACTGTTATTGGAGTTTTATCTGCTGTCACGTTCTGCTGATTTCCTGCAGCATCATCATAATAGAGGTCAGTTGTAATTTCTTTTGTATCGCCATTTTGATTATCTGCTATATTTTCTACTATTACATCATATTCAATTGTTATCTTATCTCCAGCTATTCCATCTACAGCTGAGTTAACAATTTTATCAAAGACTAAATTATTGTCGCTTAAGTCTTGATCTGTTAAATAGTCTGCTTTTGTCAGTACATTTCCCTCACCGTCTTTTAAGGTGAAGCTATCAGAACTTAGTCCTTTTAATCCTCCTGGAATCAGATTATCAACTGATAAGCCATTGATTGTTCCTTTAATCAGATCAATATTTACCTGATAGATGACTGTATCTCCAACTGCATATTCAGTTCCTGTACTGGTTATTGATTTAGCAATACTCAGATCATCATTGATAGTCAGATCAGTGTCAGTTGTCTGAATATAGTCATTTAAACTGTCACCTGCTGCCCCTGTTCTCTGATCTGGATTAGTATCATCAGGATGTGATGTCCAACTGATCTCAGCTGCATTGGTTAATACTTCTGCGGGCTCTACACTATCATCTACTGTAACCTGATAAGTTAATTTTAGTGGAGTACTGGAATCATATGTCTGAGCAAGTTCTTCAATTGTCCAGCTCAGTTCCTGCCCACTGCTAACTGCAGTATTAATTACACTTACATCTGCAGCTGTTGTCATACTATCATCAACATAGCTCATACCCTCTGGTATAAGATCCTCAACTGTCAGATCATAGGCAGCTGCTGTTGAACTACCTGAGTGATTGATAGTTATTGTATATTCTACTGTATCTCCTGCTTCATAACTTCCTGCTGCAAAGCTCTTATCTAAAGCTAAGTCTGGTTCTACAACTGTAAGATTCACACTGTCAGAAAGTTGATTTCCATTGTATTCATAAATGAAATCTGAATTTAAACTATTACCATTACTTACAGCATCAATATTTAAAACTTTAGCTTGGAAGCTCAATTTATATATATAATCTTCACTGCTGTCATTTGTAATAGTAACACCACCATCAGAAAAGACTATACTCTGACCGCCATTTTCTGGATCACCTGTAATTTGGGCTGGCTTCCACTGACCAAGATCATTACCAGTTATATTTTCAGGTGTTCCTGGACCGGTAATACTTCCAACAATAAAATCTAAACCTTCAGGAAGTTCTGCACTCAAGTCAAATGAATTAACCGTTGTCTTAGCAGGAACTAAAAAGCTAAGATTATAATTAACTGTATCACCAGGACTAACATTAGTTATATCTGAATCGACTGTAAAGGTTGAACTGCTGACATTAAAAGTTTGATCTGCAGTAATTGTCAGTCCAGCAGCTGGGTATTTTTCAACATCATTAATATTCTTTGCTAATGAATAATATTCTTCAAGTTCAGCACTAAAAGTATAATTTAAACCGGCTTCGATATCATCATTTGCCTCAGTCTGATATTTAATTATATATTCTTCAGCCGGATTTAGAATACCATCGACTGTATCTTTAAAGGTGATTATTAACTGGTGGTCTGTATCATCATATGCAAGTTCATAATCAGTATTTTTAGTAAGAACTGTACCATCAGCTTTTTCAATTACTACTGTATTTATAATATTTGCTTCTTTATCTCTAAATCCTGCCGGAATAGTTTCTACTATTTTTGTTTGATATGCAGGAGAAATAAAAGCTGCTGTTCCATTTGAAACTAAAAGAGTGTGTTCTAAAACAGTACTAGAATCAACTATATTATTATCTGCACTTCTGCTGATTGTAAGTTCTGGTTCTTCAAAGTTGAAATTACTAGAATCTACTAAAGCCTGATTATTTAAGATGCCGTTATCTGCTGTAAATTGAATATCATTACTGTCATCACCATCATTAAGATAATCAATATCAAAACTTGCCTCAGCAGTATTTGTAATTAAATCTCCTCTGCTGACACCATCTTTAACAACTCTTAATTTGTAGTTTATAACAACTTCTTGATTAGCACTGCCATCAATAGTTCCTGTCCACTCTAATTGTCCTTCAGCAGTATTATTATTAAATGCTAAGAAAGGAGTAGAGTTCTGATATTCAGTTATTGTATCATCAACTTTTAAACCAGATGGTAAATTATCTACTATAGTTAAGTTCTTATAAGTAAGATCTCCTATCAAATCTGCAGTGACCTGATATTCAACAATCTCACCAGGAGCAAAATAGTCAGAGCTGGGTGGATTCGTTAGTAATTCTTTGGTTAAATTAAAAGCTGCAGTATAAGCCTCTTTAACTTCTGTTAAACTTTCAACTTTATTAGTATAAGGACTTATTTCTTCAGCCTGGACTTTATTAGTATGGATGCCACCAGCTGACATTTTTGTTCTAACAATTATTTCTGCAGTTTCACCGGCTGGAATCTCAATATCTGTCCAACTGAGAATTTCATTTGCGCTATCTAAGCTGTAACTAAAATTATCACCCTGATAGCTGCTGTCTATTGAATAGCTTAGGTTATTATAATCAAAACCATCACCTAATTCTTGTTCTACTTTTGTATTTACTGCTTCAGTGTTGCCATTATTGGTTAAACTAATAGTCCAATTAACATCATTTGCTAAATCTGATATGATTTGTTTTTCAGGAGAAATTGTAAGATCTAATTCAACAAATTTAGGTGTTAGATTGCTTAAGTTAAAGCTTTGATTTTCTCTAGCTGAATTTAGATAGTCATAAGCACTATCTATAGCAGCATCGATTTCAATAGGCTCATCATCTACCCTTGGATTCCCGCCAACAACATTATCTACCAGCTCAAATTCTATTTGATAGCTGCCGGCTGCAATTGGATTATTTCCATAACTCCAGCTTATTTGATTCAGTGAACTACCTGCAGCTGGTTGAGTATTATAATTTTGCCAGTTATTAACAGCTTCATTATTTTCAAGATTAGAGCTGTAAGTAGTAATACTCTCCAGCTTGTATCTATCAGATAACTTATAATCAAAATCAAGATTATAAACAGGTGCACCAGCATTTACCATAGTCAGCACAATCGTACCGTCTTTTCTAGTTAGATTATTATTTAAGTTTTGATGACTAAAAGTAATCTCTGGAACAGTAGTTAAACTACTTTGATCACTGGACTGCCCAGGAGTATTTAGTCTAATAAGATCATCACAACCCCAGCTTACATCTGCATTTATATTTTCTGTTTCATTACTTGAAGCTGGTACAGTATATTCCAAATAATAGCTTTGTGATTCACCTGCAGCTAAATTAGGAACTACCCAATAATTGTCACTTTGATTATTATCTACACTATTTTGTAGATTCTCATCAGAATATAGTACAGTGTTGCTGGGAAAATCACTGCTTTCTATCCAAACGTTGCCAGCATCTCCAGCACCAATGTTTTCGATATCTAACTTCCAGAGAACTGTATTTTTACCAGCCATTGCTGCAGGATTATCAACAAATGTCTGCTCACCTATAGTCACATTTCTTCCCTTAAGATCAATATTAATCTCCGGTCTAATTCTAGGAATCCTATAGATACTGCCATTTTTATTGAACTCTTGCTCATCCTGCTTATATTTAGAAGGTGAATTCCAGCTTATAGCCGGCTGAACTTCATTGCTTTCATTAAAATCACCATTAGTTTTGATAGCAAATTTTATTTTAATTTCTTCGCCAATATCAATTGCAGCAAGTTCAGGAAATGTCTCTTCCTTAAAAACTAAATTACCATTATTATCTTCTAAAGTACTAGCACTAATTGAATAAGTATTACTTCCATTTTGATTAGTTACTGTAATATCTTTTGTTTCATCAAAAATTATTCCCGTAGTTAAAAAGTCCTGTCTTAACTCCAAATTGTAATTTCTTGTTTGACCAGTACTTTGAACAATAATTTCCATGAATCCTTCTGAACAAATATTTATTTCAGCTGGAGATACTAGATTATTTTTTACTACAAGATCTGAAATTTTTATAGGCTCTACAAATTGTGGAAAATCATCCCTAGTATTATTGCCGCACTCATATTTTATATTATTTACTTCTTCAGTATACCACTTAACCTGAGAGCTAAAGGCACTGCTGAAGTCTTTAATTGTTCTTGGGTCAGCATCTGTAATATCAGCGGTTATCTGCAGTTTTTTAGTTGCTCCAGATTCTATGCTTCCCAGATTCCAGGTAGCCGTAGCCTGTGTATTATCTGTATTTATTTGAGGGGTAGCAGTGACACTATCAATTTGAGAGAACTGATAATCAAAGATCTCTGAAAAAGTACCAATAAATTCTGTATTATGGGCTGTACCTATATCAGTATTTGTAATATCAATTGTCCAAGTAACAGTTTCTTCTGTTACAATCACAGGATTAACTGCTGTTATAATTAAATCTGATTTTCTCTTGATTAAGGGATCTTGAGATTGATTAGTTTTAGTAATTGGAGCTTCTGTAGAATCAATTAATCCATGCCTGTAATCTATTTCAGCACCAGCTGTAAATGTTTCTGAGCAGTCCTTTATCATATTATTTAAGGTTATAGTACCAAGATTTTTCATCTTAGTATTCGTACTATTTTGGTCTATAAATTCTCCAGCTCCAATAACTCCACTAAAATCGAAAATCAACAGCTCGTTGGTACTATCATAACTAATATCTGGTGAATATCCACCAAAACCGGTTATTTCAATATCATTTGAGTTTTTAATATCAGAATAGTCACCATAAGTAAAGCCATTAGGTTTAATTCTAACCACCAGATCTTTAATCATCCATGGGTTTTTAGTTACATCTATTTTAAGATCTACTTTTTCACCTTTATCTATATCATTAGCTGTACTGCCATTTTTCTGCACATCAATATCAACATCAGCCTTAGCCCCACTAACCGGAACCTCAACAACTTGATAAAAATCAGTTGAACCATCAATCCCATTTAGACTAAGTGTTGTCCAGGAAGGAAAATCTCCATTTTGAGTAACTTCAAGTTTATATCTAAAATGAACAGTTTTATCTGCTACACTATCAACACCAAAATTGTTATCTTCTGCTAGGAAATCAAGTTTAAACTGTAAATTACTTTCTGTTGAATTAATGTTATCTACAGGAACATCATCCCATGTCGAACCACCATCAATTGAATATTGAATAAAACCATCTGTATCATTATAAATCTGACCATTATCCATATCATCACTTATGGTGCTTCCTGTCCATGTACCCGCAGAAGAACCACCAAAACTATAACTAACTTCATAGATCACTCTATGTTTGTTATCAGTTTTTGTATAATCAAAACTACCCTCATTCGGCAGATTAACTATTTCTTTAGTCTGCTGATTCAAATCAACTTCATTATACCTGCTCTGCAGATAAAATGAATTAGATGTGTTATCAGCTATAGGTATTTCAGTATTATCAGCAAACTTCAAATTCCCACTTACCTCTGCCTCAGTTAAAACAGTATCCTTTGCTTTAGTTTTATCATCAGTTATCTTAAAATCAATAGTTATACTTCGATCCTGTCCGTTTAAATCAGAAGGAGTAAGAGTCCAAGTTTTTGTTGTAGGATCAAATGTTCCAATACCATCAGCATTATAGCTTAAATAACTTAATCGAGTATCATCAAAATTAGTTAATTCAACCACAATATCATCATTAGTAAATCTATCAAATTCAGTTAAGGAAACAGTGTAAGTATATGATATTTCTTCTCCTAAATACATCCGATCAGTATCAGTGTGACTAGCTGTAGTATCAGCTGAACTTTTAATGTTAAGAGTTGGTATTCCTGTAACATTATAATTAAAAGTCTCAAATGGTCTGCTGTAAGGATTATCCTCATCATCTGTATATTCCGCCTGTAAAGTTATTGTTCCACTTTCATTTTGGTTTAAAGGATCATCTGTCTGCAAATTAAAAGACAGAGTTTCTGAATAATTGACATCATCACCAGAAGGAAAGTCACCATCATCATAAGTAAAAACTCCAGCATTATATGACCAACCATCTGTAAGATTTATCACATCATACTCAGCAGGAATATTTGATTTAATTTCTATGCCTCTAGCAGGTCCTTCACCAGCAGTAGTATTTGTAACCTTAATTTCAATTAAATTTGAAGTATCAAAGTCAATTGTTGCTGGATCAGTTAGAGGCTCTATATCTATGAAAGGTTTACGCGGATTAAATCTAAAGTTA
The DNA here is from genome assembly GCA_041694515.1 of Halanaerobium sp. GTDB lineage: Bacteria > Bacillota > Halanaerobiia > Halanaerobiales > Halanaerobiaceae > Halanaerobium. Next base: position 1,153 of record JASMSZ010000036.1, on the reverse strand, counting down.
GCTGATTCAGTTACATCCGGAATCTCAGTTGCAGGATTTTTAGCTGTAAGCTTTAAAGTTTCAAAATTATCATTATCAACAACAGTATAATTGTACTCAAATGTATAAGAATCACCAGATCCTAACCCGGATATAGAATCTTCTTCACTAGTAAATGAAGGATCACTAAAACCAGCACTCTGATTAGGTGTTAAAGTTGTATCAAACAGCTTACCTTCACCTACATTAGTAACTGTAGCTGTAACTGTAAATTCCCCACCTCTATGCATAGGTTGTGGTGCTAGATCTAAATCAATATCTAGTTCTCCAAATAATATTTTTTCATCAAGAGTTTCTGTATCTGTTTTAGTAAGACTGCTATCAGCTTGATCAAGATAATTAAAAGTTATCCCAAGATCTTTATTCTGATTATCTAAACTGGCATCAGTTGAAAGATTATAATCCATTACAATACTTGATCCAGCATCTAATACAACTCCCTCTTCTACAGGTGTTATTGTGTATGTATTAACATTTTCACTAAAATTATAATCACTACTTGATATTATTGATTCATTATTATTTTCATCAACAATTTTTATCTTATTTATCTGACTCTTACTAAGACTAAAACCATCTGGCAGGTTTAATACAAGCTCTAGATCACCAGCTGCCGAAACAGTATTATTGATTATTTCTGCTGTATAATTCTGTCCAACTTCATCATTCGGATAAATTTCAGCAGGAATAGTCTGCTCAATTGTTATATCATCCTGGGCCATAACTGCTGCTCCCAAACTTAAAATCATGATCAATGTTATTAAAATAGTTAATATATTTTTACTATTAATTTTCATTACTTTTCCCCTCTTTCTTAAACTATTTTATATATTCAAAGTTTATATTCTACCAGGCTTTAATTAAGTTAATAAACCAACCTTTTGCTTCATAACTTAAATTAGTTAAATCATCATTAAAGTCAGTAAAATTATATCCGATCCCCACTTTAGTGTTGTTATTAAAGCCTTTATATGCCCCCAGTAGAAATCCATCTCTTCTATCAGCTGCTAATTTGTTTTCTAAGATTCTATATTCTGCAAAAAGATTGAGATCTTCTCTTAACGCATAATCTATTTTATTGGCCCAAAGGTAGGTTTCACTTCTAGCCCAGCTG
>JASMSZ010000035.1:0-76074 GCA_041694515.1 Halanaerobium sp. | reverse complement strand
GGTAACCTGCTCATTACAAGTGAGCTGCTCTACCAATTGAGCTACATCAGCATATATTAAACTAAAATAAAATGGCAGGGGAGACAGGAATTGAACCTGCAGCCAATGGATTTGGAGTCCACTACTCTGCCAGTTGAGCTACTCCCCTAAAAAGAAGCCTTTTTCAATCAAGCAATAACTATTATAATAGAGTTAGAGAGTTAGGTCAAGTCTTGTTATTATAATTATTCTACTTTAGCTCTGTTTAATCCCATTTTTCTTAATAATACTTTGCTATACCCTGATTTACAGCAAATGCTAATAGGAATTTTATTGAAAATATTCTAAATATTACTGATCTCAATCCTGTTAATAAAAAAACATTATGTTTCTAAATTCTTTTTTTAATGGCCAGCACTTGAGGTGGTGGTCCAGGCTGGTTTAAAAAATCATAATTTAACACATTAAACTTTTTATAATTTAATTCCGATGCAAAATCCAAAAGTACTTTTTTTTCTTCTTTTCCTCCAGAATGGCCGCTGTATATAACTAAGATAATAACACCATTTTTCTTGAGCAGTTCTATTGATTTATTTAAAGCAGCAGTAGTGCTTTCACTCTTAGTAATAATTTCCTTATTACCACCTGGTAAATACCCCAGATTGAAAATTGCAGCTGATATTTTTTGAGTTAAATATTGGTCTATATTAGCATGACTGTCCAAAACTAATTCAGCTCGTTCAGCTAACCCATTAATTTTTAATAGTTCTCTTGTCCTATTAACAGCATTTTCCTGGATATCAAAAGAAAAAACTTTACCTTCAGCACCTACAAGTTCTGCTAAATATTTGGTATCATGACCATTTCCAGCTGTAGCATCAATAACTAAGTCACCGGCTCCAACATTTTCTTTTAATAATAAATGTGAAAACTCAACCGCATTAAGAAAATCTTTTTGCATAAATAATCACTCTTTTCTGGAATAATTAAGATTCAACTCAAGCATTAAGATTAAGAAATAACCTAATAATTATAGCATCTAAAACTTAATTTACTTTAAAAGTGAATAATCATCATTAGAATAAATTGACCATTAACAGCTGTTAATATATACTATTAATTGTGCTTAAAAAAATATTTGCCCTCATCGTCTAGGGGTCCAGGACACCAGGTTTTCATCCTGGCGGCAGGGGTTCGAATCCCCTTGAGGGTACCATTTTAAGAAATAAGAAGTAAGATTAATTCTAGCTCTGCTTTCCCACATTTTAATATGAAACTGGTTAGAAAGGGTTTGGAAATTATATTTTATTTTACATTTTGTCCAACTTCCAATCTCTAACTTATCACTTCCAATATGGAGGGGTGCCCGAGTGGTTAAAGGGAGCAGACTGTAAATCTGCCGGCGCTGCCTACAAAGGTTCAAATCCTTTCCCCTCCACCATATTGAATATTCAAAACACCCGTTTTTAACGGGTGTTTTTTTATTAGCCAGGAAATTATACCTGATGGTTTGTTGTGGATAATATTTATAGTTTCATAATTTCCGCTATCAACAAAATTTAACCTTACTATATTACAGATTATCCGAAGGACATTTTGTTCTATTTATTATTATCTTTAATTATCAAATAAATTATTCATGAAATTAATAAACTAATCTCTAAGATTATTAATTAAAATTTCTTCACCATTATTTAAAAATTCAACTTCTGCTATCTCTCCATCTCCAGCCCAGGGTCCATAAGTTTCGCCATCTATTTCAGCTGTTATAGCACTTCCATTACCAATTTTGATATACATTCTTTTCTGTACCTCAAAGTTCTGCTGATCTCCAGCTTCTAAAATCCCACTAAAAGCAGTTGTTCCATCAACATCCACAGTTACCCAGACAGTATCACTGGCAGAAATCTCTATATTATTATCTAAAACCACTTCTTCTTGATTCTCCGATACTTCAGCATCATTTGCTGCGATCTCTTCTTCATTTGCTGAATTAACAGTCTCAGCTGTCGATTGATCCCCTGACTGAATATTATCATCACTTACTTTAGAATCAGTCTGATCAGAATCCTGAACTTCATTAGCTGCAGTTTCTTCAGCAATAGTTTCCTGCTGATTATTAAATTCTTCCAAAATAATTATTTCGCTGATCTGTTTTTGCTCCTGAGAATCGAGTAGATTATTACTCCCGCTATCAAAAGAGTCTAAATCATTATCAGAAATATTTAATAAATTATCTGATGCAGTTCCTGCTGATTCTAGAGATGCTTCTTCATTTTCCGAAGTGTTTTCTATAACCTCATTTTCTTCAATTTCTGAAAGTTGTGATTCTTCTATATTACTCTTTTCGCTGCTCTCCTGATTTAATAATCTAATCTCTGAATTGTTAAAATACTGAAAAGTATAAACACCCGCTGCACCCAAAAATAGAATTAATAAAATAATAAAGATGATTTTGAAAGGGTTTTTGCGTTCATTATTATTTGAGCCAGTAGGTACTTTAGTTCCATGTAAATAATCTTTTTGTAAATTACTTTCTTTATCTTCCTTTATATTTAAAACCTCGTATTTTTCAAGTAAATCCTGATAATTTAATCCAATTTCCCTGGCATAGCCCTTAATAAAAACTTTTAAATACACTTTTCCAGGCAAAACATCGAAGTTATTTTCTTCTATTGCTGCTAAATATTTTTTTCTGATTTTTGTTTCTTCCTGTATATCATCAAGGCTTAATCCCTTTTCTTCTCTTGCCTTTTTAAGCAGTGAACCAAGTTCAAGTTCCTTTTCTTCCAATTTATTGTCCCCCTTTAATCGCACAGTAAAATTTATATAAAAATCGCTTATTATTTTAAACATCCAAAAACACTATTTATTATTATAACACACTTTAATGATTTATTTAATTATTTCAGGATATTTTTTTGACTTTATTGAAATGAATCAAAATTTAATGTAATTTCTAATAGACATTTATAGTCTATATTGTCGAAAAAGTCTTTCATATAATAAGGTAGGACTTTAACTTAAAATCAAAATAAATTACGAAATATCTGGGAACAAAATGTTCTTCAGGCAATCTGTAATACAGTAAGCTTAAATTTTGTTGATAGTGGAAATTATGAAACTATAAATATTATCCACAACATACCATTAGGTATAATTTCCTGGCTAAAAAATTAAGGACAGCATATATATGCTGTCCTTAACTCAAAGGTTGTTATATTTAATATTTTTATTTCTCACCTTTATAATAAGGCTCCCCTGAAGCTGCAGGCGGAGTTGATTTACCAAAGAATCCAGCCAGTACAACTAAAGTAAGCACATAAGGTATTGCACTAATTAGTTCTGAAGGTATAAAAGAAAAATCTACCCGAACTGCAACTGCCTCTGCAAAACCAAATAACATTGCAGCTCCAAACGCACCAAAGGGATGCCATTTACCAAAAATCATAGCTGCCAGAGCAATAAAACCACGCCCTGCAGACATCTCTCTAACAAAAGCACTACCATCACCAATTGATAAATGTGCTCCTGCCAGTCCAGCCAGAATGCCACTAATTAAAACACTAATAAATCTCCATCTATTAACATTAATACCTAAAGTATCAGCGGCTGCTGGATGTTCACCAATTGATCTAATTCTAAGACCCCAGTGAGTTTTAAAGAAGATAAACCAAACAACAGGAACTAATATTAAAGCAATATAAGTGATGGGATTAAACCTAACATTCAAAATTCTAAATGCAGGTAATCTATTTACAATTGGTGAAGTTCCCTTAACACCAAATAATACCTGCAGCAAAAAGATTGTAATTCCAGAAGCAAAAATATTAATACCGGTCCCTACAACAATCTGATTAGCTTTAAAGGTTACACAAACAATTGCTAAAATAGCTGCAAATGACAGTCCAGCAATCATTGAATACAAAACACCAATCCAGGGATTGCCAGTACTGGCACTACCATAAACTGCTGCAAAAGCTCCAAAAAGCATCATTCCTTCCAGTGCAATATTAACAACACCGGATCTCTCTGAAAAAATACCTCCTAAAGCTGCTAAAATTAAAGGAGTAGCAAAACGAAAACTGGCCAGGATTAATGATAAAGAAAATATTTGTTTTAAAGTATCCATTATTCAACCCCTCCTTTTGCTTTTCTTTTGGCAAGATATACTTTAAAGACCTGGAGGGCTGCAACAAAGAAAATTACTAAAGCCTGAATTAACATTACGATTTCAGAAGGAATACCTGAAAACTGCATTTCCAGACCACCCTGTGCTAGAGCTCCAAATAAAAGACCACCTAAAATAACCCCAATTGGATGAGTCTGACCAATCAAAGCAACTGCAATTCCAGTAAAACCGTAACCAGCATCCATACCATTAATAAAACTCAAATGGGTCCCTAGAACTTCTCCAACTCCAGCCAGACCAGCAACAGCACCACTAATAAACATAGCTGTAATAATACCCTTACTGGCATTAATCCCACCATATTCTGCTCCATCTGGATTAAAACCAACAGCTCTCATTTCATAACCAAGTGTTGTCTTAAATAATAAATACCATAAAATAACAGCTGCAATCAGAGCAAGAAAAAAGTTTATATGAAGTCTAATTGCTGGCTGAGCAAATAACTCAGCAAAAGGAAGATTGGATAATAGCGGATAATCCATAATATTTTTAAACTTAAACATCGCTGCAGATTCCATTATTCGGGGAGTAGCAGGACGCCCTGTATTTCTAAAGATGTTAATACCATAATTGATAGTCAAAGCAATAGCAATATGATTTAACATGATAGTTGCAATAACTTCATGTACATCCATCTTAGCTTTTAATAAACCAGGTAAACCACCCCAGAGTCCACCAACAAACATTCCTGCTATAATAGCAAAAGGTAAGTGGATAAATGCGGGTAAAGAAGTAAAATAAAAACCAACAATACCTGCAGTAAATCCTCCCATTAAAAGCTGTCCTTCTGCTCCAATATTAAATAAGCCAGCTCTAAAGGGTAGAGCTACAGCCAGTCCGGTTAAGATTAAAGGTGTTGAACGCCATAATGTGTTTGCAATAGCTCCAAAACTTCCAAAAGCACCTATGTATAAAGCAGAATAGGCGTCTACAGGTGATTTATCAGTTAAATAAATAAATAAAGTACCAACAATTAATGCAACTATTATTGATAATAAAGACAATCCTAAATCAATTAATATAGATTTTATTTTATCTGAATATTTATTCATTGCTCTCACCTCCTGCTTCAGCTTTAGAACCAGTCATTAATTTACCAAGTTCTCGTTCATCAGTTTCTGAAGCATTCAAAATATCGACAATTTTTCCTTCAAAAATAACTGCAATTCTATCACTTAAAGATAATACCTCACTTAGTTCTGCCGAAACAAGTAATACTCCTGCACCATTATCCCTTCTATCAATAATTTGTTTGTGGATAAACTCAATTGAACCAACATCTACCCCACGAGTCGGTTGAGAAGCAATTAAAAATTCAGGGTCATGAGAAAATTCTCTGGCAACAATAAGCTTTTGTTGATTACCACCAGATAAATTTTTAGCCTGTGCTTCCATACCACCACCTCGGACATCATATTTTTCTATCAAATCCTGTGTATATTGGGCTATATTATCATATTTCATAATTCCGTTTTTAGAAAATGGTTCTAAATCATGATATCCTAAAATGATATTTTCTTTAAGGTCAAAATCCATAATTAGACCTCGTCTCTGCCTATCCTCTGGAATATGAGCAACTTTTTCTCTTTTTATCTGTCGAGCATTATAATTACTAATATTCTTACCTCTAAGATTAATATTTCCACTTTCAATATCTCGGAGACCAGTGATTGCTTCTATTAGTTCAGATTGACCATTACCTTCTACACCAGCTATACCAAGAATTTCTCCCTTCCGAACTGATAATGATATATCTTTAACTGCCGGAATACCCCGGTTATCTTTTACATTTAAATTTTCAACATTAAATATTTCTGCCCCAGGTTTAGCTTCAGTTTTTTCCACTTCTAATAAAACCTGACGGCCAACCATTAACTCAGCTACATCTTCCTCACTAACCTCTTCAGTATTTACAGTATCAATACTTTTACCTGAACGTAAAACTGTGATTCTGTCAGAAATTTCTTTTACCTCTTTAAGTTTATGAGTAATAAAAATAATAGTTTTACCCTGTTCTTTTAAAGATCTAAAAATCTCAAATAATTCGTCAATCTCCTGTGGTGTTAAAACAGCAGTTGGTTCATCAAAAATTAAAAGTTCTGCTCCTCTATATAAAGTTTTAATAATTTCAACTCTCTGCTGCATCCCAACAGAAATATCCTGTATTTTTGCTCCAGGATCTACAAAAAGTCCATATTTATCGGAAATTTCTTTAACTTCTCTTTTCGCTGTTTTTTGATCTAACATCAGACCACTGCGCGGTTCACTACCAAGAATAATATTCTCGGTCACAGTTAAGGGGTCGACTAACATAAAATGCTGATGCACCATTCCAATTCCTAAATCAATCGCATCCTGAGGACCATTTAAATTAACTTTTTCTCCTTCATAAAATACCTGACCACCATCAGGATCATAAAGTCCATATAAAACGTTCATCAAAGTTGTTTTACCTGCACCATTTTCTCCAACAAGAGCATGGATTTCGCCCTCTTTAATTGATAAATTAACATTATCATTTGCTTTTACACCTGGAAATATTTTAGTTATATTCTGCATATCTAAAATATAATTGTCTTCCCTGGGCATGATTATTCCTCCCTAAAATATACTAGAAATCAATTGGGCTCTGCTAGAAAAGCAGAGCCCTTTAAATTAAATATAAGTTGTGCTAATAATTAAAGGTTATCAGGTCTGCCAGTTTCTCCCCAGTTTTCAACTTTAATTTCGTCATTAATGATCATTTCTTTAATTTCGGCAATTCGATCAGCATAAGGAGAAGTAACTTCTTTCTTCATCTGCCTGATTGTTTCTAATTCATCTTTTGTAATTGTACCATTTTCATACGCATCTAAGACTGGCTGTTCAACTTTAGTTAAACTGGTTAAATCAACACCACCATCTGCTAATGTAAAGTACAGATTATTTCCACCCTGATAATTATTATTTACTACAGACTTCACGGTATCAAATACTGCTTTATCAACCTGTTTCAGCATACTTGCAATTATATACCCTGGAGCAATGTAGTTCTGATTGGAGTCAACTCCAATTGCATAAATATCTTCTTCTTCAGCTGCCTGGAAAACTCCCATTCCTGTACCACCAGCAGCGTGATAAATTACATCTGCACCATCATCAATCATACCAAGAGCGATTTCACGACCTTTTGCCGGGTTACCAAAATCATCAGCATATCTTGTCTGAAATTCAATATCAGGATTTATATATTTTGCACCCTGATAAAATCCACCTTCAAAACGGTGAATTAGTGAGAAATCTACACCACCAACAAATCCTACATTACCATTTTCACTGGTTAAAGCTGCTAAAGCACCAGCAAGAAATGAACCTTCCCACTCAGCAAAGTTTAAGGTAACAATATTATCCGGAACATTTTCAAAAGCCTGATCTACATGGGCAAATTTAGTATCTGGATACTCTGCTGCAACAGTTTGTAGACTATCTGCCATCTGAAAACCTACCCCAATGACTAAATCATAACCACGAGAAGCAAAACGACGTAAGGCTGTTTGATCTTCAGAAGGATCTGCAGGTTCAATGTAATCAAAAGAAATTCCTAATTCTTTTTCGGCTCTCTGTAAACCGCGGTAAGCTGCATCATTAAAAGACAAATCTCCAAGACCACCAGTAGAAAGAACAATACCAACTCTAGTATCCTGTGCAGCTGCTGGAACTGCTGCAAAAACAACCATCATAACAAAGACAAAAACAACAGCTAAACTTAAAACTTTTTTCAAAATAATGACCCCCCTCTTATATTTTTTTAATTGTACCAAAATTTGTGAATTACACTTATAATATAACATTTTTATATTATATTTGCAACATAAAACACTTCAATCTCAAGCAATTATTCCAATATTAATTATATTAAAAATTTTAAATAAATTATCGGCTTCTTAAAACTTTAAATTGAAATTGATCACTGCTAAAATAATTTTTTGAGTAAAGAAATAATCGTTCCTGATCATCATAGTGCATCTGTTCTAAAAGCAGGATTGGACTGTGTTTTTTTACATTCAATTTTTCCATTAATTTTTCTTTGGCTGTAACCGGAATAATTTTTGTCACAGCATATTTAATTTTGAGATCATATTTGTTTTCCAGTAAATCAAAAAGTGAATGACTAAAATCGTCATCAGTATCAATTGGAAAAATGTTTGTGTTTAAATAATCAATACAGAAAACAACCGCTTTATCATCTGCAGTTCTAATCCGCTGTATTTTTAATATTTCTTCGTTTTCTTTAATATTCATCTTTAGAGCAAGATGTTTATCAATTTTTTCTTTCTCAACTTCTAAACCTATCGTTCCCGGAGTGAAACCCTCTTTCTTTATTGTATCAGTTACACTAAACAATTCCTCGATTCCTCTTTTGAAACGAGGGATTGGTTTTGAAACAAAAGTTCCTACTCCCTGACTTTTAATAATCTTGCCCTCTTTTTCTAAAACTCGGAGGGCTTCTCTTAAACTGGCTCTACTTACATTAAGCTCTTTGGCAAAAGCTGTCTCAGAAGGAAGTTTATCACCTGCTTCGTAAATTTCTTGATCAATTAAGTTTTCAATATGCTCTTTAATTTTTAAATAAAGAGGTCGCTTATCATGTTTTAAGATATCCAACTCTCTAAATCCCTCCTCTTTCTTCAGACGTCTTACCTGTCTGACAACTAACTAAATAGTATCACAATTCATTTTTTTTGTCAAGGTTTAACTGTCCTCAATATCATCATCCTGATCTTCTTCCTCTTCCTCAAACTCACCATTCAATATTGCTTCTAGATCTTCCTCTTCAACTAAAACTTCTCGCGGCTTACTGCCGGCATAAGGACCCACAATTCCATCTTCTTCCATAGTATCAATCAATCTTGCCGCTCTAGAATGTCCAATATGCAGCCTTCTCTGCAGCATAGAAATTGAAGCTCTGTACTTAACCACAAGTTTTACAGCTTCTTCGTATAATTCATCCTGCTCATCATCAATTGATAATTCTACTTCTTTGATATCATCTTTTTCTATTTTATATTCTGCTGTCGCCTGTTTTTTAACAAAGGAGGTAATCTCATTGATTTCCTGATCTGTTAAAAATGCACCCTGTATCCGCTGTGGTTTCTGCATTCCAACAGGTGCAAAAAGCATATCACCTTTTCCCAATAGTTTTTCAGCCCCACCCATATCTAAAATTGTGCGTGAGTCAGTAGCCGAAGAAACTGCAAAAGAAATTCTACTTGGTATATTAGCTTTGATAAGACCTGTTATAACATCTACAGATGGTCTCTGAGTTGCAATAATCAAATGAATTCCCGCTGCTCTTGACATTTGTGCCAGACGACAAATATTATCTTCTACCTCATTAGCAGCAACCATCATTAAATCAGATAACTCATCAATAACTACAACTATATAGGGCATCTTGTCCTCCGGATCATCTATCTGTTTGTTGTAGGAATCGATTCCTCGACTTCCAGTTTCAGAAAAGCGGTCATAGCGGTCTTCCATTTCCTCTACAACCAGTTTTAAAACATTGGCAGCCTTTTTAGGATCAGTCACAACCGGAGTAATTAAATGAGGTAAACCCTGATAGATATTCAACTCAACTTTTTTGGGATCTACCAGCAGTAATTTAACTTCTGCCGGTGTCGCCCGATAGAGAATACTACTGATTAAAGTGTTAATACAGACACTTTTACCAGAACCGGTTGCTCCTGCTACCAGTAAATGCGGCATTTTTGCCAGATTAAAAACTGCAGTATCTCCATCAATCCCCTTACCCAAAGCCAGAGTTAATTTAGCATCCGCTTTCTGAAATTCCTCAGAAACAATCACATCTCTAAAAGATACTGTAATATCATTACCATGAGGAACCTCAATTCCAACTGCAGCTTTACCCGGAATTGGAGCTTCAATCCTGACATCTTTTGCTGCCAGAGCAAGAGCTATATCATCAGATAAGTTAACTATTTTGCTAACTTTAACTCCTGTCGCCGGCTGAACTTCATAACGGGTAATTGTGGGACCATGATTAACATTAATCACCTTTGCTTCTACCCCAAAACTACTTAAAGTTTCCTCTAATAATTCACTTTTATTTGCCAGCTTAACCTTCTTTTTTCCGGAGTCATTTAATAAAGAAATACCTGGTAAAGTATAGTCACCATGTTTTTCCCCCTGATCTTTAACATCTTTAGATTGATCCTTAGTAATGTCAAAATCCTCTTTTATTTCTTTATTCTTTGCATCCTTTTCTGAGAGTTTTTTCGCTTCAGCTTTTTTAGCTTTTGTTTGATTTTTATTAGAATCTGTCTTCTCGTTTTCAGATTTTGTATAATTATTATTGAAAACTTTATTTTCTCTGGCTTCAGCAATAACATCGTTTTCAGCATCATTTTTTTCTACCTGATTTTTCTTTTTTTCTTTTCGGGCCGCTCTCCTGTTCTTAATTTTAGCAAAAAGATTAAATCTACCGAAAGAAAGACTGCCAAAGAAACCAGTGATCTTTTCTTTTAAATCTAACAACCATTCTTTAAAAGCTAAAATCTGTTCTCTGGTTTTACTAAAGATATTATGTAAAAATAAATCAAACAATAAAAGAATACCGGTTAATAAAAAAACTGATAGGATAATATAGGCACCATTAACAGCAAATAATTCTATCAAAAAATAACTAATAGCACCACCAATGATACCTCCTGCTGTATTCTGAGGAGTATTTAAGAAAAAACTACCACCATCATTTAAGTTTATAATAGAAATAATTGCAATAAAAGATATCAATAATCCTAAAAATCTGGCGGACAGGCTAATTTTTTTCGATCTAATTAACTGAATTCCCCAGTAAACAAATAAAAGAGGCAGAATATAGCTGCCGCTTCCCACTAAAAAATAATAGGCATTGCTAATATAATTGCCCAATAAACCTGCAGAATTACTAAAAATCGCAAAATAACTGATTGCAGCAAAGGTAATTAAAAAGAGTCCCAGTATTTCATTTTTTCTTTTTTCTATTTTGGGATCGTTTTTTTGCTTACTCATCTCTGCCCCTCCTCCTGTAATAACAATTAGTAAAATCTTTTATAATCTCAATTTATATCAAATTAATAAAAATAACTACTGCAGCTACCAGCCAGCAGTAATAACTAAAATAATTTAATTTTTTCTCTGCCAGAACCTTCAATAAAATTTTAATCGCAAAATATCCGGAAATCACAGCCGAAAAAAAACCTAAAAATATAATTTTGAGATCAAGATTAAAAGTTCTGCTTTCCAACACATTTAAAAACTGTAGAAAACCCGCTCCACCGATTACCGGTATTGACATTAAAAATGAAAATCTGGCTGCTGCCTCTCTGTTTAGCCCCTGAAATAACGAGGCTGCAATTGTAGTACCAGAACGTGAAATGCCGGGAATAATAGCCCCTCCCTGAGCCAGACCTACTACTAAAGGCTGCCAGAATTTAAGTTCTTCTACTTCCAGAGAGCCGTCATCAATTTTTTCAGTAATATATAAAATTAAACCAGTCACAATCAACATTAAAGCTGTTAAATATGCATTTGAGAATAGATTTTCGAAAAAGTCTTCAAACAAAACTCCAATAACACCTGTTGGAATTATTGCCACTAAAATATAAAAAGTCTCTTTTCTTTTTTCTTTTTTAAACAAAATCATATCTCTGATATCCTGCCAGAAAATAATAAAGATCGGAATTAAAGTACCAATATGTAATATAACATTGAATAATACCTGGTCTTCTTTAATATTTAAAAAATACTGAGCAATTACTAAATGGCCGGAACTGCTGACCGGTATAAATTCTGTTAAACCCTGAATTAAGCCCAAAAAAACTGCCTGAAAACTATTCAATTTTAATTTCGCCTCCTTCATTTTATTATAGCACACTTCGAAACATATGTTCAAATTTAAAACCAGCTGTTTTTACACAGCTGGTTAATTTAAGCTTAATTTCTATACTTCCATAATTACAGGTAAAATCATTGGATTTCTTTTTATTTTTTGATATATATAATTATTGAGTGAGTTGCGGATAGTGTTTTTAAGCACTGACCATTCCGTTACATTATTTTCTTCACAGTCTTTGAGCGCATCCTCTACTCTCCTGGTTGCAGCTTCAATTAATTCTTCAGATTCTCTGATATAGACAAATCCTCTGGTAATAATATCTGGACCAACCAGTATATTACCGTGTTTATCAATTGTAACTACAACTATAATAATTCCATCTTCAGATAATAATTTTCTATCTCTTAAAACGATATTTCCTACATCTCCAATACCCAGTCCATCAATCAGGACATCTCCGGATTGAACATTGTAGTCCTTTTCCACTTTTTCATCAGAAAAGTTTATTTTATCTCCAACATCAGCAATATAAATATTATCACGTGGTACACCAACTTTTTCCGCCAGATCAGCGTGTTTATAAAGGTGTCTGTATTCACCGTGAACTGGAACAAAATATTTAGGTTTTACCAGATTTAACATTAATTTTAATTCTTCCTGACTGGCATGGCCCGAAACATGAACTCCAGAAACATCTTCGTAAATCACATCTGCTCCTCGTCGGTAAAGCTTATTAATTGTCTGACCAATAAATTTTTCATTACCAGGAATTGCAGAAGCAGAGATCATAACTGTATCTCCTTCTTTAATGTTAATATGGTAATGGTCTCCCCGGGCCATCCTGGTTAGAGCTGCATAAGGCTCTCCCTGACTTCCTGTTGTTAGTAAAGCTACTTTACTGTCAGGCAGGTCCGAACAATCTCTAATATCAACAATCATGTCAGCAGGAACCTGTAGATAACCAAGTCTGCGGGCAATATCCACATTGTTGATCATACTGCGGCCTGTAAAAGCAATCTTGCGATTATATTTAAAGGCTGCATCTACAACCTGCTGCACTCTGTGAATATTTGAAGCAAAGGTGGCAATAATAATTCTTTCTCTAGCACCTCTAAATATTTCATCCACAGTTTCTCCTACAACTTTTTCGGACAGAGTATAACCCTCACGCTCAACATTAGTACTATCTGAAAACAGGGCCAGCACACCCTCTTCACTGTCTCCTAATTCAGCCAGTTTATGAAAATCAGCAACTTCTCCATCAATTGGTGTCTGATCAAACTTAAAGTCACTGGCATAAACTATAGTACCTAGAGGAGTTTCAATTGCCAGAGCACAGGTATCAGCAATACTATGATTAACACGCACAAACTCCACTCCAAAGTTTCCAACCTGATATTTCTTGCCTGAGTGAACTACTTTTAATCTAGTATCTTTTAGTAATTTGTGTTCCTTTAGATTTCCTTCTAAAAGCCCCAGAGTTAATTTAGTTCCATAAATAGGAGCATTAATTTCTTTTAACAAATAAGGTAAACCACCAATATGATCTAAATGACCATGTGTTAAGACAATTCCATTGATTTTATCCTTGTTCTTAATCACATAATCATAATCAGGAATTACCAGATCTATTCCAAGCAAATCATTTTCTGGAAATTTTACTCCCGAATCAATTATCAACATCTCGCCATCAATTTCCAGAACCCACATATTCTTTCCGATTTCTCCGACTCCACCCAGTGTAGTCATTGAAACATTTTTTATTTTATTGTTGTCATTCATTTAAAAAACAAAACACCTCCATAGTATTTTAAAACAAAACTGTCATTCTTTACTTTTCATTTTCATAAAACAAAATCTTAATTAATTTTTTACTAATCTTAGTTACTTTTCTTTAAATCTAAACACAAAAAAATCACTCAATTCTGCCTGGAAGTTGATAAAATCAAGAAACCCGTTCAAAGCGTTAATACTATTATACATAGTATTCAAATAAAAAACAAGCAGAATTAAGCATTTATAATTTTTAGACTAAATTGTTATCTACTAAATACTCAGCAATCTGAACTGCATTTAAAGCAGCACCTTTACGCAGATTATTTGCTGTCAGCCAGAGATTGATTCCATTTTCGAGAGAATTATCTCTTCTGATTCTGCCAACTAAGACATTATCATTGTTTTCTGTATCAATCTGCATTGGATATTTCTCTTCTGAAGGATTATCGATCACTTCTATATTTTTGCTTTGAGAAAATAACCCCTTGATATCTTCAATTTTAAAGTTGTTTTTCAGTTCAATATTTAAAGATTCACCATGACCAAAGATCACAGGTATCCGAACACAGGTGGCTGTTACCGGCAAATTAGGATCATGTAATATTTTATGACATTCATTAACCATTTTCATTTCTTCTTTAGTATAATCATTTTCCAAAAAAACATCAATTTGAGGAATTGCATTAAAAGCAATCTGATGGTTAAAGTTTTCATTTTTTATTTCTTCATCATTCAAATAAGCTTCAGTCTGTTCTATTAACTCATCAACTGCTTTTTTACCGGCTCCAGAAACAGCCTGATAGGTATTAATTACCAGCCTTTTGAGACCATATTTTTCAGCCAGCGGTTTTAAAAGCATTACCATCTGAATAGTTGAACAGTTGGGATTGGCAATAATCTGCTGATGTTCTTTTAAATCTTCCCCATTAACCTCGGGTACAACTAAGGGAGCATCAGGATGCATTCTAAAAGCATTACTGTTATCGATTACTATTCCGCCTGCTTTTTTAACCTGTGGTGCTACTTCCTTCGAAACTCCACTACCTGCAGAAAATAAGGCAATATCTATTCCCTCAAAGGTACCTTCTTTGACAGATTCCACGGTTAATTCTCTATCTTCAAATTTAATTTTTTTACCTTCTGAACGCTCAGAGGCAATCAGCTTCAGCTGACCGAGAGAAAAATTTCTTTGACTTAATATTTTGAGCATTTCCCTACCTACTAAACCTGTTGCACCTACTACTGCTACATTATACTTTTTCATAAATTTCTTCTCCTTTCTCCACTACGGGGCGTCCAAAGTAATTTGTTCCCCAGACCCCGATTATAATTAATACTGCTCCTACTACTTGAAATTTAAAAAAAGGCTCATTTCTAAATACTACACCGGCGATTATAGAAACAACTGTAGTTAAGTTTGCAAATACAGCTGATTCTGCAGCTGTGATTTTAGAAAGAGTATAATTCATCATAAAAAAAGCTACTACGGAAGAAAAAATACCTAAATAACCAACTGTAATCAAGACATCTATATTTGTTAATAAGTTTAAATAGCTGCTAAATTCGAAATTTTTTCTATAAATCGCTATCAGATTAAAAAGTAAAGCTCCAAAACCCATCATCACATATGTAATCTCTACCGGTTTGAATTCCAAAGAAAGCTGCCTGGATATTATATTATAAAAACCAGCTGCAATAACAGCCCCTCCCAGTAAAATTAAACCAAGAAAATTACCGACAATCGAAC
This sequence comes from Halanaerobium sp., assembly GCA_041694515.1. GTDB lineage: Bacteria > Bacillota > Halanaerobiia > Halanaerobiales > Halanaerobiaceae > Halanaerobium. Next base: position 60,501 of record JASMSZ010000035.1, on the reverse strand, counting down.
TTGCGCCTCTATTAATAATAATAAAAAAGGCTCCGCCTACCGATAAAGCAACAAAAATACTCTGAATAAAAGTAGGTTTTTCATTTAAAATCAGAGCAGCAAGTATGGTAACTGCTGCCGGTATTAAAGCAATCATCATCCCGGCCTCAGAAGAAGTTGTATATAACATACCTGTAGTCTCACAGATAAAGTAAATACCGGGCTGAAATGCAGCTAAAAGAAACAACTTTTTTAAATTTTTACCTTTCAAATTGATATTTATTATACCAGTAAATCTCAGAATACTCAAGCTAAGAAAGGCAATTGCAAAACGAAAACCAAGTAAGTGGAATGGAGACATCAGCTCCAGTCCCTCCTTGGTAAATAAAAACGAAAAGCCAAATATTGAACTAAAAACTAAACCAGCGAGATAAGGAAAATACTTTCTGAATTTAAACACTTTAAATCACTCAATTCTTTGGCGGCCAGGGACCATAGTATTGATAATACTGAGTCTCTACTCCACCATTATATAATTTTCTTCTTTTACTGGCCTCTTTACCAAAGAGCTTTTCAAATTTAGAATGGGAAGTGATAATATAGTAAGACCAGGTCTCAAGCTCTAAAAGCTTTTCCCCCATCTCTCTATATAATTCTTCTACCTCTTCTTTTTCCCCCATTCGTTCACCATAGGGGGGATTAGTAATTATATAACCATATTTGCGGTTAGTTGAAAAATCCCCAAACTCCTGTTTCTGAAAATGAATTATATCTTCTACCCCGGCCTGTTGAGCATGATAGCGGGCAATAGTAATTACCTCCGGGTCCTGATCATAACCCATAATCAGACGGGGCTCTACATTAATCTTTTTAGCCTTTTTGGCTTCTACTCTGGCCCGAGGCCATTCAAAATCCTTAAATATCGGCCACTTTTCGGAATTAAACTTCCTTTTTAAGCCAGGAGCCTGATTTTTGGCCATCATTGCTGCTTCAATTAAAATAGTTCCCGATCCACAGAAGGGATCAATTAAAATTCTATCTTTATCCCAGCGGCTTAAATAGACCATTCCGGCTGCTATAGTTTCCTGGATTGGTGCGGTAACTGACAGTTCCCTGTAACCTCTTTTATGAAGTCCAGTTCCGGAACTATCGATAGTCAAAATTGCTCTATCTTTATATAAAGCAAGCTCTATTGGATAAAGTGGGCCATCTTCATTAAACCACTCTCTTCCATACTCCTCTTTCATCCTGTCCACAACCGCCTTTTTTGTTACAGACTGACAGGTTGGTACACTGTTTAACTGAGAATCTATTGATTTAGCACTAACCGGAAATTCTGCATCTTCGGGCAGCCACTGCGGCCAGTCTAAATCCTTAACCCCATCGTAAAGTTCATCAAAATCTCGAGCTTTAAAATCTCCAATCTTAACTAAAACTCTTTCTGCAGTTCTGAGCCAGAGATTTGCTTCTGCAACTGCCTGTAGATCTCCTAAAAATGTAATCCTACCATTTTTAACTTCTGTTATTTCATAACCTAAATCATTAATTTCCTTTTTTACCAGGGCTTCCATACCAAAAGTACTGGTTGCCATAATCTCTATTTTATCCAAAGACATTCTCTCCTTTTATTCTCAAACCACTATTTAGCTTCTAATTAAATTATAATTTCGATATCACAACCAAAAACTAATTAATTAAATCAATAAAAAACTTATTTAAAATTGACTCCAGCCTTCTTTAACTCAGACTTTACCTGCTCAACATCATCTGGATTTACAGCCCTTGTACTCTCTAAAAAAACATTAGTTTTAAACCCACTTTTTGTACTATCCTGAGCTGTATATTTAACACAGACATCAAAAGCCAGACCTACAATATCTATTTCCTCAATCTCCAGTGCTTTTAGCAGACCTGCCAGTCCGAGATCTGTGCCATCATTATCCTGAGCAGTAAAGACTAATTTTTTTCTGATATTAAAATTAATTAAAATCTTATTTCAAAACCATCAAAATCATCGGTTTGTTCATTATTAATTTCAAAATCATCTACCCGGGCAAATGAAGGCCCTTCTTTTAATCTTGAAATCATCTGTTTAATTTTATTTTTTTGACCCTGAATCACAACTTCAACTCTACCATCCGCCAGATTCTTAGCCCATCCTTTTATATCTAAAACAGCGGCCTGTTCACGAATAAACGCTCTAAATCCTACTCCCTGAACTCTACCAGAAATGAAAATATGCTTCTGAACTTCTTCTGCAGCCATAATAAACACCTCCAGTTGTTTATATTATACATAGTATTATAATATCTGGCAAATTTCTTTTTAAATAGTGAGAGCCACCTCTAATTATTAGAAATGGCCCTGGTTAATGTAATTTTAACTAATACTTTTTATCTAATCTATCAAATGTCATATTAACCTAAATACTGATTAACTCTTAAGGCAGCTTTTGCTCCTTCTGCAGCAGAAATAATGATCTGTTTATCAATAATATTGGTCACATCTCCTGCAGCCCAGATTCCTTCAACACCTGTTTCGTTTTTTTTGTTAATAATAATTTCTTTAGCTTTATTTCTTTCTACTAAATCTTTAACAAAATCACTGTTTGCAATTAGACCAATTTCAATAAATAAACCATTAACCTTAAGTTCTTCTGTAGAATCATCTTTAACATTTTTGATTACAAGCGATTCTAATTTATCTTCTCCCTTAATCTGGCTAACTTTAGTTGAAGTGTGAACAGTAATATTTTCATTATTCTTTACTCTATCCTGCAGATATTCGTCTCCCATTAGTTTATCCTGAATTTCGATCAGATCCACCTGACAGTCAATATTGGCCAGATCAATTGCAGCTTCCAGTCCTGAATTTCCACCACCAACTACAGCTGTTGGCTGGCCTTTATAGAGAAAAGCGTCACAGCTGGCACAGTAATGAACACCCTTTCCGCTTAAAACATATTCCTGTTTTAGACCAAGGCGTCTTTTTTGAGCACCAGTGGCTATTATTACTGACTCAGTTACATATTCTTTATTATTATCCGTTTTAATTACTTTTTTTCCATTTCTACTTCTACTTCCAATTTCTACAGCTTCTTCTCCAATTGCTGTTTTTACCTCATATTTAGCAATATGATCCCAGAAATCATAAATTAATTGAGCTCCGGTTGTTTCTGCTTTGCCAAGATAATTATCAATTTCATTGGTGTTAATTACCTGTCCCCCAATATCCTTTGTTATGAGCAGAAGATCAATCCCTTTGCGAACAGCATATAAAGCTGCATTTAAAGCAGCCGGGCCTGCACCTAAAATAATCAGTTCCCATTCTTTAGTTGAGTCATCTTTTACTTCTCTCCCAATTAATGGATTAAACTCTCCCCTTTTTTCTAAATTAATAATATCGTCATAACCACCCAGACTCTGATCGTTAATGATAATTTGAGGTACAGTTTTGTTCCCTGTTCTCTCCTGCATAACCTCATAATTGTTCCCCTGATTAATATCAATCTCTGCAAAATTTAGGCCTTTACTTTTTAAAAAAGCTTTAGCCTTTTTACAATATGCACACCAATCTTTAGAATAAACCTCAATATTTAACTCTTTTGACATAATAAAATTCCCCCTATTACCAATCTCATTTGACATAAGTTGTAGTGGATGTTAACATAAATATTGGTTATTAGAAATTATAGAAAAATAACGAAAATACTTTAATGAGGTGAAATTAAATGGCAACAGTTATGGAATATGCGGAAAATCTTGCAGATGCAATTGTTGAATCACAGGAATTTCAGGAATTAAAAGAAAAAGAAGAAATTATGGTTGAAGATGATGACGCAAAGTCAATGCTTGATAATCTCAATGCTAAATATCAGCAGGTACAGATGATGCAGCAGAATGGTCAGGAAGTTAGTGATGAAAAGAAGCAGGAATTACAGATGATGGAACAAAAAATGAAGCAAAATGATAAAATTTCTGAATTCTATGAAGCTCAGAATCACTTTAATCAGCTGATGAATTCTGTAAATCAAGTAATTACAAATAAACTTCAGGGTCAAGAAGAAGACGCTGAGTAATTACTCATAAAATTTGAAGAATTTGAAGCGAAAGAGAACCGCAGTCAGCTGGCTGCGGTTTTTTCTATTTAATTTAAATTGTTTCCTGCTTTATAGCCTGTAGAAAAAGCAATCTGCAGATTATAACCACCTGTCATAGCTGCCAGATCAATTACCTCTCCGGCAAAATAAAGATTATCAATTAACCTGGATTCCATTGTTTTGGGGTTAATTTCTTCAGTACTAATTCCCCCCCTGGTAACTATTGCCCTTTCAAATCCCTTTTTAGACTTAATATTTATTTTTAATTTCTTTAATAAGTATATCAGTTCTTTTCTTTCCTCTGCAGTAATCTGGTTTACTGTTTTATCATAATCTATAGAGGATAGATTTAAGATTACCGGGATTAGTTTTTGGGGCAGTAAATCTCCCAGGCTGTTGCCAAAATACTTATTGCTGTGTTTATCAAAATCTCTTAAAATTCTCTGGTCTAGAGTCTGAAAATCAAGAGCAGGTTTTAGATCAATTTCCAATTGATAAGCTTCTGGATTTTGGTCTATCTGCATTGAAGCAGAAATGACTATCGGCCCCTCTAAATAATTATTTCTGATCTCTAAATCCCCAAACTTACTAAAAATTTCTTCTCCATTTTTCAATAATTTTAAGTTAACATATTTCAATTTTAGTCCCTGAGCCTCATAAATCCAGTCTTCCTTAGTTTTTAAACCGCAGAGCCCGGGCTCCGGATCAATTATTTTATGTCCAGTTTTTTGAGCCAGTTTAAATCCACTCCCATCAGAACCGGTCTGAGGATAAGAACTACCACCTGCTGCCAGAATTAACTTTTCTGTCTCAAGCTGACCCTGATATTTTAATTTTACTCCTTTTACTTTTTCATCCATAACCAAAATTTCAACTGCCTGATCCTGAACTAGTTCAACATTATGTTTAAATAATTCTTTCTGTAATACTTTTAGCACATCCTGAGATCGATTCGATTCTGGAAAAACCCTGTCGCCTCTTTCAATTTTTAAAGGTAATCCCAATCCTTCAAAAAAATAATAAAGCCTGTAAGCATCAAATTCAGCCAGTGAGCTGTACATAAAATCTGGATTATCAACAATATTTTGGATATGCTGATTTAAATCGGAATAGTTTGTTAAATTACAGCGTCCCTTACCAGTAATCAATAATTTTTTGCCCAGTGATTTATTTTTTTCAACTAAACTAACCTGATTACCATTTTTAGCAGCCTGCAGGGCAGACATCATACCTGCTGGACCACCACCAATTACTATAACTTTATTCAAATCAGAACTTCCTTTCTTTAAAAACTTTTACTGTAGACTGCCCTATATTTTATAAGCCAGCTGCAGCATTTTTGATTCTTTTTAAACCTTTTTCTAATCTCTGGCGGGGACAGGCAATATTTAAGCGCATATGCATTGAACCTGCATCTCCAAACCAGCGGCCTGGATTAAGCCCTACCTTTGCTTGTTTATTCATAAATTCTATTAACTGCTCATCTTTTTCAAAACCCAGCTGAGAACAGTCCAGCCAGACTAAATATGTACCTTCTTCTTCTGTCACCTTAATCTGGGGAATGTTTTCTTTGATATACTGCTGCAGAAATTTATAGTTAGCCTCTAAATACTTTAGCTGTGCTTCCAGCCAATCTTCCCCTTTATTATAAGCTGACTTTAAGGCCAGAAGTCCAAAGGGACTGTTCCCTGTTGCAAAACCTTCTTTTGCTTTTTGATAGGCAGCACGTAATTTTTTGGATTCTATAATAGTATAGGAAGTATGGAGACCTGCAATATTAAAAGTCTTGCTGGCTGCCATCAAAGAAACAACTTTTTTACGGTAATCCTTAAATTCATCTCTTGCTAACAGCAGCTTCAAAACAGGTGTATGCTGATATCCCGGAAAAATCAAGTCTGAATGAATTTCATCACTTAAAAGATAAATATCTTCTTTTTTTAATAAGCGCAGCAGCTCCAGCAATTCTTTTTCCTGCCAGACGCGTCCAACCGGATTATGGGGACTGCAGAAAATCATAGCCTTGACCCGGTTTCCCTGCTGATTGGATTCTTTTATCTGCTTTTCTAAATGATTTAAATCCATCTGATAGTAATTATTTGTTTTAATTAATTCATTTTTGAGGAGCTGACAGTTATTATTTTTAACTGCTCCATAAAACGGTCTGTAGACTGGAGGCTGTACAATTACTGCCTCATCTGCTTCTGTAATTGCTTTCAGTGTAAAATTAATAGCCGGTACCACACCTGTATCAAAAATAAGCCAGTCCTTTTTAATAGCTAAATCAAATCTCCGCTGCAGCCAGTTCTGAACTGCTTGATAAATACTCTGGTCGGCAAAACTGTAGCCGAAAATACCCTCTTCAGCCCTTTTTAGCAGCGTTTCCTTTACAGCCGGAGCTGTCTGCCAGTCAGAATCAGCTACCCACATTGGTAAAATATCCTGGCTGCCAAAAATTTCCTCCCGTTTATCCCATTTAGCAGCCATGGTATTATCTCTATTTTCTAAATTTGAAAATTCAAAATTACTCACTCTATTTCCTCCCTTTTAAAATAAATTGGTATAAAATTATTAATCTTAAACTAATAACCTAAATCTAAATTCAGAAAATCAAAGCTGATATCATAAAAATATCAGCCATCAAAATTAAAGGTGAATTTCCCCTTATAAATTAGTTCCCTTTTAAAAATAAAGACATGACTTTAATCATTTCTTTATGATCTAAACTCCCTCCCAGTTCCCGACTGGAATGCATGGCCAGCAGCGGACTACCAAGATCAATACTTTTAATTCCCAGCTGAGTTGCAGCAATGGGACCAATAGTTGAGCCGCCGCGTCTGCCGCTGCGGTTACTGTAAAACTGATAGGGAATATCATTTTTGTCCATCAGATTAATTAAAACTCCTGCAGTACTGGCATTGGTAGTATACTTTAAATTAGCATTATATTTAATTACCGGTCCCTGATTTAATAACGGACGATTATTCTGATCATATTCCTCACTAAAATTGGGATGGACTGCATGCGCCATATCTGCAGAAAGCAAAATTGATTTTTCTATAATTTTATAATAATCTTCTTTTTTGGCCCCCAGATTATAAGTTATTCTTTCAATCAAATCCCCAGCAAATGGAGAGTCTGCTCCCTGAGGGGTATGGCTTCCTATCTCTTCATTATCGTAAAAAATTGCCATTTGAGTCCAATCTTCTACCCTTGAAGACAGAAGAGCCTTAAGAGCTGAATGAACCATCGATAGATTATCCTGACGTCCGGCTGCAATATATTCCTGGTTGGGACCCAAAAATTGTGCCTTCTGAGTTGGGTATAAATATAATTCGGTTTCCAGAATATCTTCTGCCCTGAAATCCATAAATTGAGCAATTAAAGTTTCCAGACTAAACTGAGTTTCCAAATTTGAATTTTGAGTTTGATCTTCTCTTTCTTTATGGTTCTGACTTGAATCATGAGTTATCAGAGCCCTTAAACCTTTCTTTTTATCAATCTCTCCCTTTTTATTAACATCTTTATTTAAGTGAATTGCCAGATTAGGAATTACCGCCAGATTTTCTTTTAAATCAATCAATTTTTCCTGCAGTTTAAAGGAGTTTTCAGATTTGAGAATAATTTTACCGGCCAGTGACAGTTCTCTGTCATACCAGGTATTCAAAATCGGTCCCCCATAGACTTCTGTATTTAACAGATACTGGCCTTCCTTATTAATCATCGGATCTGGTTTAACTTTTAATGCCGGGCTGTCAGTATGTGAAGAAATAATTCTAAAACCCTGATTCAAAAAATCTTTACCTGTAATAAAAGCTATTAAAGCTGAATCATTACGGCTTATAAAATACTTTTCTCCCTTTTTTAAATCCCACTGCTGGCCGGGATCTAGTTCTTTAAAACCAGCCTGTTTAAGTTCCTTTTTCAATTCAGAGACTGCATGAAAAGCAGTTGGTGAATTATCAATAAAACTTAAAAGTTCTTCTGCCTGATTATTCATTTTTTTTCACCCCTGCAAGATCGATAATTGCTTTAGCATAAATAGCTGCACTTTTAACCAGATCATCAATCCAAATAAACTCATCCTTTTGGTGTGCTAATTCCGCCTGGCCAGGAAAAAGAGGACCAAAGGCCACACCTTTTTTTACTTTGCGGGCATAAGTCCCACCACCAATTGCTGCTGGCTCACTATCATCACCTGTAAATTCCTGATAGGCGGTCATCAATTTTTTAATAAAAGGATCATCTTTAGCAATATACAGCGGCTCTGCATTACTTAATAAATCTAAACTAATTAACTGCTGATCAATATTTTCTTTAATATCAGCAACTACTTTTTTAGCACTTGATTTAACCGGGTAGCGAATATTAACTATAAATTCTATTTTCTTTTGTCCACCTTTAATAATTCCTGTATTAAAGGTTAAGGCTGTTGGTACATCATCCTGATCCTTACAGCCAATTGAAGCACCATCATATTCAAGACCGATTTTTTCTTTATAAAATGTTAAAAAATCTTTTATTCTGGAATTAGCAAATGGAAGTTCAGCTAAGATATTAATTAAATAGGAAATCGCATTTTTGCCATCTTCGGGCATACTGCTGTGGGCAGAAACCCCATAATAGGATAATTTAGTTTTATTATTTTCTGCCTCTATTTTTAAGTCATCCTGCTCATAATCAATATCTGCAAGCAGCTCCAGCAGTTCCTTTTTTTTGAGACCGGATAAAACTGCTTCTGCATAATCGGGAACCATATTGACAGCATTTCCACCTTTGATCTGCTCCAGCTGCAGTCCATCCGGACTGTCTTCAGCCTCTCCGTTTAAATCAAGAGAAAATTTGAGATCTGCAATTCCTTTTTCAGCATGGATAACAGGAAAAATAGCATCCGGACTAAAAGCAAGCTCAGGCATTTTTTCCTTTTTAAAATAATGCTTAAGAGAAGCCATACCAGACTCTTCATTTGTACCCAGAATTAATCTAACCCGTTTATTTAATTTAATTCCCAGTTCCTGAACAATTTTCATTGCGTAAAGTCCTGCTACTGCTGGTCCTTTATCATCGATAGTTCCTCTACCATAAATTTTATCGGCATGGATTTCGGCTGCAAAAGGGGGATAGGTCCAGTCACTTCCCTCAGGTACTACATCCAGGTGACAGAGCAGAGCCAGTACTTCTTCCCCTTCTCCCATTTCGACATGAGCTGCCTGATTATCAATGTTTTTGGTTTTAAAACCCAACTTCTTAGAAATCTCAAGTGCTTTTTCTAAAGCCAGATACACATCTTTACCATAGGGATAATCAGCAGTAGCTTCTGCTTCAACACTTGGTATTTTTACCAGTTCCTGAGTACTTAAAATTATGTTATCTCGTAAATATTCTGCTTTTTCTATAATTTTATCTTTCATATTTTAGTTTAATAGCTTAAACTATTAAACATTCACCTCCTGATATTAAATTTAATTTCTAAATAACATTCTATCACTTTTATTTATAAATTTAAAATTAATTCTTTGAAATTGAATCCCAGATATAATAAGATTAAAGAAAAGAAGGATTGGGTGATTTAAAATTGAAATTAAATCAAATTGACAGCTCAACTAAAATTAACCCTCTGGGCAGAGAAATTAAATACGGTTTTACTAATCAACAGCAGACGGGTGCGGTTCTTTTAATTCATGGTTTTGGTGGTAAAAGCAGCAACTGGGATTATACTGCAAAAAAGATAAATAATAATCTAAATTTACCTGTCTATGTTCCTCGACTGCCGGGACATGCGACAAATACTGCTGACTTTTTAAACAGCAGTGCCGATCAGTGGCTGCGTAAAAGCATTGACAGTTATTTATATTTAAAAAATGATTATCAGGATATTTATCTGGCTGGACTTTCTATGGGTGGTCTGCTGGCGGCACTGATTGCATCTAATTTTGAAGTTAAAAAATTGTCTCTGGTGGCCCCGGCATTTTTTGCTTTCAAAAAAAGTATTGCTTTTACTCCCTATTTAAAATATTTTGTTAAAAAGCTGAATAATGATTTTGAAATTGATAAAAATAATTTAACTGAGGCAGAAATTGAATATCATAATAATTACAGTTTTAATTATTATCCTGAAGCTCTGGCTGAATTATATAAATTAATGAAAAAAGGTAGAAAAACAGCAGCTCAAATAACTACTCCAACACAGCTGATTTTATCAACAGGTGATCAACAGGTAGATAGTCAGCAGATTGAAAAATTTTTAAATAAAAAAATGGGACAATTTTTAGTAGACCAAAAGACCTATCAAAAATCATCCCATGTAATTATCAATGACCTTGAAAAAGAAAGATGTGCCGAAGATATAATTAACTTTTTCAGCAAATAATTCCATTATTCAACTTCCTGGTTATTTAACTGATTATGGTTTAGCTTTATATTAATTCCTGCAGCTGTTTTAAATAATTTTTGAATTTAGCAGCTGCATTTTCTATAGCATCAGATTTTTCCATATCAACCCCGGCTTTTCTTAAAATATTGAGTGGATAATCACTACCACCCGCTTTTAGAAATTCTAAATAATTAGCTGCAGTTTCCGGGCCTTCAGTCTGTATTTTATCAGCCAGAGCTGCTGCTGCAGAATAACCTGTTGCATATTTATAAACATAGAAATTATAGTAGAAATGAGGAATTCTAGCCCACTCATAATCAAGTTTTTGATCAATAACCAGAACCTCACCAAAATATTTCTGATTTAACTTTCTGTACATTGTCTTCATTGCCTGAGAGGTTAGGCTTTCTCCAGCTTCCACACTCTCATGAATCATTTTCTCAAATTCAGCAAACATTGTCTGTCTGTAGACAGTACCCCTAAAGCCTTCTAAAAAATAATTTAAAAGATAAAGTTTTTCCTCCCTACTCTCTGCATTATCGAGCATATAATCTAATAATAAATTTTCATTTAAAGTTGAGGCAACTTCTGCCACAAAGATTTTATAATCAGCATATAAATAGGGCTGATTTTTATTTGCATAATAACTGTGCACTGCATGTCCCATTTCGTGGATTAAAGTAAATAAATTACTGATATCCTGGGTATAATTCATTAATATATAGGGATGAACACCATAACAGCCGCTTGAATAAGCTCCTGAGCGCTTGCCTTTGTTTTCATAAACATCTATCCAGCCTGAATTAAAACCCTCTTCTACCGTATTAATATAATCTTTTCCCAGAGGTTTTACAGCTTTTTTAATAATATCTTTTGTTTCCTGATACTTAAATTTAAGGTCTATCTCTTTGATTAAAGGAGTATAAGTATCATATATATGCAGCTCACCCAACCCAAGTATTTCTTTTTTGAGTTCCATATACTGATGCAGTGGTTCTAAATTGTTAGAAACAGTATCAATTAAATTATTATAAACAGCAGTACTGATATTATCATTATCCAGAGCCGATTCTAAGGCACTATCGTATTTTCTGGCCCGGGCATAAAAAATATCTCCCTTAACTGAACTGTCAAGCACAGCCGCAAATGTATTTTCAAGCTTCTCATATTCTCCGTGCATTCCCTCAAAAGCATCCTCACGAACTCTTCTGTTTTCATTTTTTAATAAATCAAGATATCTACCGTGAGTTAGCCGCAGCTCTTCGTTATTTTCATCTTTAATTAGAGGAAATTCCAGATCAGCATTATTTAACATACTAAAGATATTTTCTGAACTCTGAGTAACTTCTCCAGCTAATGCCAGAATTTTTTCTTCTCCTGCAGAAAGATAATGTTCTTTCTGTCTTAAAATATTATCAAAAAAGTGATTAAAAAATTCTAGTTCTTCATTTTCTGATTTATAGTTTTCTAATTTTTCTTCTCCCAGCTGAATTATTGCCGGCACCATAAAAGCTGTTGAATTAGAAAGTTTATTATAAACCATCATTGCCTTATTTTTATAATTTTGATATTTTTCGTTCTGAGTATTCTGATCATATTTCATATGGGCGTAAGTATATAATCTTGCAGTTTTTTCTTCAATTTTAATAATTTTATTTAAATAATTTAGCAGTTTATCAGCACTATCAGTAAAATCATTTTTTATTTCCTCTATTTTCTTTACTTCTGTTAAAACCTTCTCCAGTTCAGATTCAAACTCAAGGTCATCAGCATAAATATCACTTAAATTCCATTTATATTTTTCATCAATTTCTTCTCTTTTTTTTAATTCTTTAGACAAAGGAAATCTTCCTTTCTATTTTTTTACTTTTATTATTTTCGTGTTTTAAAAGCCATTCTTTTCTCCAGACTCCACCAGAATAATTGTTAACCTCACCATCTGCAGAAATAACCCTATGACAGGGAATAATCACGGCAATTGGATTTTTAGTATTAGCTTTTTCTACTGCTTGAGAAGCACTGGGTTTACCAATTGCTGCAGCCAGTTCTGGATAAGAGTAAGTTTTACCATAAGGGATATTCTGCAAAAAATTCCAAACTTCAAGTTCAAAAGGACTGCCATCTAATTGAATTGGAATTTCAAAAGAATTTCTTTTACCCAAAAAATACTGATTTAACTGATCAAAAATTAAATTATAAATTTTAAGTATTTCCGGATCCTCATAAAAGTTCTTCTGGCAGTTATTCTTTACTTCTCTTAAATGATCATCAAATTCTATTTTTAATAAAGCTCGATTATTAAAATTTATTTTTAAAATACCAATTGGTGAGGGATAATATGTATGATAGCTGTCCTTAGTCAAAATATTCACCCCTTATAAATTTCAAGTCAGATGGAGCTGAAAAACGTTCTAAATAATGGGCAGCAAGAAGAATCATTTCTTTTCTACTCATTATCCTGGATTCAGAAAAAATTTTGCTTAAACTGTCCGGGATTAAATCCATTTCTGAAGCTTTTTGTAGATATTCTTTGCTTTCCATTTCTAAAACTCGCTGGCTTTCGGCTGCCAGCAGTAATTTCAAAGCATTAATTGTAGTTAATTTTTGGCTGCTGCTTAAAGTTTCAAGACTACCGGGCACCCACTCATAAAGATTTTCCGCCTCTTTTTTCTGCATTATTTTTAAAATAGTCGCTGTAAATTCTTTTTCTGTTGGTGGAATATTTAATTTAAAATCATTATTATAACCTCCAATTGTAATTCCCCAGGAAAGCAATTTTTCCAGATTGATTAAGAGTTTTTGATCCGTTATAATTGGGGATTCTGAAGGGTATTTCTCCAAATCAATATTTAACTGAGATCGAATTTTATTTAAGCTCTGATTATCTCGGGCGATAACAAGCAGCCTTTCATCTTGATTTAAAGCCTCTGAAGCTGCAATAGCTGCTGCTTCAGCTGTATTCATTCCTACTGGTAAAACTCGAGCACTCGCTGCTGCCAGCGAGCTGTAGCCACTGCTGCGCCCCACAATCATTAAATTATTATTTTTTCGAGCAATTAAAGTTCTTAAGGGAATAGCATAATATTCAGGGTTAAATAAAACAAAACCAGGATAATCATGGTCTGCCGCCTGATAGTCCAGAGGATAAGATGCAATTGTTATACTATCAGCAAATATTTTCTGACGAAATAAATCCTCAACTTTTAACTGATATTCCGTTAAAAAATGCCGGCTTTCTCTTCTGTACAGCTCTTGAGGTAGATCGCTAAGTTCTGCCTTTTCGAAACCTGCTAAATTATTCTGAAAATATTTTAATATCAGTTCGGCCTCTTCTGCAGCCTTAATTTTAGCCTCTGTAATTGAAGACTCAGAAAGCGGATCAACATTAAATAAAAGAAGTGCATTAATATAAGCCTCATAACTGCCTTCACTTTCGATAAAAACTATATTGAGTCCTCTTAAACGCAGATTCTGATTTTGGGGCTGGTAACTTTTACCAAAATTAGAAAATCCCCAGGCATGATCATCTTTAAAATAGCTCTGTTGATATCTATTATTTCTAACTGCCTTTTTTAATTTTTCCGGTTCTACTTCTGAAAATTTTAAAATTTGAGTAGAAGCCATCCAGCTATTTTTTAAATTGATATCTGCTGTACCCACAAAGAAATCTTCTCCGGCAGCTGCAGCCAGATCACCATCCTGTGAAGCATCAATAAAAATTTCTGCACTAAGATTATAAAAATTATCCTCATTTTTTATTTTTAATGTTTCAATTTTATTATCTTTTCTGCTAACTTCCCGCAGCTCAGCAGAATTAATTATTCTGATATTCTGTTCTGCCTCCAGCATTTCCTTAAATGCAGCTTCTGCTTTTTGAGGAGAAAATGAGATAGATGCTCCAACCTTTTGATGCCATTCCGAAAATAGTCCCTGATTTATATTATTTGATTTACTATCATAATTTAAATCCAAAAAATTAAGAGCAGCATAAGTCATCAAACCGCCCGGTTTTTCTCTAGTCATGACTAAAATAACTTCTTTACCTTCTCTGGCAGCCGCAACAGCTGCTGCAGCTCCTTCTGGTTCAGCTGCATAAACAATTATGTCAGTTTTAATGTTTTCAACTGCATAAATTGAAGAACTTATAATTGTAAGTAAGAAAAATGTGATTATAATATTTAATAATATTTTATTTTCTTTTAACATCTCTTTTCTCCTCAATGATTTTAGTCTATTTATTAAAATTCAGCATTACCAGGAGTCCGGGGGAATGAAATAACATCTCTAATATTTTGCATTCCGGAGAGATACATTAAAAGTCTTTCAAAACCCAGCCCGAAACCAGAATGAGGTACTGAACCATATTTTCTAATATCCAAAAACCACTCATATTTTTCTAAATTCATATTCAATTCTTCCATTCGTTGTTTTAGTTTATCATATCTTTCTTCACGCTGGCTGCCGCCAACAATTTCTCCAACACCAGGCACCAGACAGTCAACTGCAGCAACTGTTTTATCATCATCATTCTGGCGCATATAGAAGGCCTTAATTTCTTTTGGATAATCCTTAACCATAATTGGCTTTTTAAAGTGTTCTTCAGTCAGATATCTTTCGTGTTCAGACTGCAGATCAACACCCCAGCTAACTGGATACTCAAAATCCTGGTCACTATTTTCTAAGATTTCTATAGCTTCAGTATAAGTGATTCTACCAAAATCAGCCTCAATAATTTTCTCAATCATTTCCCGACGTCCTTCATCAATCCACTGATTAAAAAAGTTCATTTCCTCTTCCGCATCTTCCAGAGCAAATTTAAATAAATTTTTAATGAAATCCTCCATTAAGGTCATCATTTCATCCAGATTACAGAAGGCCATCTCTGGTTCAATCATCCAGAACTCAGAAGCATGACGGGAAGTATTAGAATTTTCAGCTCTAAAGGTTGGTCCAAAAGTATAAACATCCCCCAGCGCAGTTGCGAGCAATTCAGCCTCCAGCTGACCACTTACCGTAAGGCCTGTTTCCTGAGCAAAAAAGTCCTCATTGTAATTTATTTCTCCTTTTTCTGTTCGGGGAAGATTATCTAAATCAAGGGTAGTTACTTTAAAAACTTCACCTGCTCCCTCTGCATCACTGGAAGTAATTATTGGAGTATGTATATATTTAAAATCTTTATTATAAAAATAATTATGAACTGCATAAGACATTTTACTGCGGAAGCGGTTAACAACACCAAATGTATTAGTTCTCGCTCTTAAATGAGCAATTTCTCTTAAAAATTCAAAACTGTGTCTTTTTTTTTGAAGAATAAAGTCTTCTGGAGCCGCTCCAATAATATCTATTTCTTCTGCTTTCATCTCTACATCCTGTTCTCTACCTTCAACTTTGTCTATATATCCTTTAACTTTAATACTGGCACCTGTATTAATCTCTGCCAGTGGATGCTGAGCTGGATTTAAGATAACAAGCTGCAGATTTTCGAGAGCACTCCCATCATTGATTTCTATAAAGGCAATATTTTTTGAGACTCTTTTTGTTCTTACCCATCCCATAACAATAATGTCTTTATAGCTATCAATATTATCTTCTAAAATATCCTTAATTTTTTTCTTTTCGAAATAATTCATATTATGATTTTCCTCCCAATTATGTTGTTCAGTATTGTAGCTGTTGATTAAAATCAATTAATCATCCTAACTAAACTTTATTTTTTATTAGAATAATTTCTATTATATTAACTTCTCGCAAGTAGAGCGAAATCCTTTAAGAAATAAATAAAATTTCTTATTAATTTAGTGTAAAAGTATTTAAAAGCCCGGAGTAAAGACCCCGGGCTGTAATTAATTTTTGAAATTTATTTTTCTAATTTCATTGGCTCACCACAACAAACCAGTTCTCCACCGCCAGCTTCCTTTACCTCAACAACATTACCACAGATCTCGCAGCGATACACTTCTCCTTCTTTCTTTACATTCATCTTTTTACCTCCTTAAATAATATCATAAAAATATCAGTTTTTAAAACCTGGATAACTATTTCTTAATCTAACTTTATTATATGTGAAAAAAGAAGTTTTTGCAATATTTAATTATTAATCTGATCCAGCCTAAATTCTTTATGTAATACATTCAAAGCTTTATTGGCCTCATCTTTTTTTATTAAGCAGGAAATTTTTATTTCAGAAGTTGTTATCATTTCAATATTAATCCCATTTTCACCAAAAGAACAAAACATTCTGGCAGCAATACCAGGAGTTGACTGCATACCTGCTCCGACAATAGAAATTTTTGCAACATCTTGATCAATAGTATAATTGTTAAATTTTAGTTCCTCTTTAATTTTATCCAGTACCTTAACAGCCAGTTTCTCCTGTTCCTGATTGATAGTAAAGGTTATATCATTCAATTCATCCCGCTGTAAGTTCTGAATAATCATATCAACATTGATTCCTGCATCAGCAAGCGCTTTAAACATTCTACCTGCTATTCCGGGCTCATCTGGCACTCTCTCCACAGTAATTTTAATTTCTCCTAAATCACTCGCTGCTCCTACTACATTTTTTTTAGCTTCCATTTTCTCATCTCCTCTAACAATTGTACCTTCTGTCTTATTAAAACTTGATGCGATGTATAATTCAAGGCCAAAATTATTTGCCAGTTCTACAGCCCTGGGATGCAGTACATTGGCACCTAAGTTGGCAAGTTCAAGCATTTCTTGATATGAGATAGAATCCAGTTTACTTGCTTCTCCTACAATTCTTGGATCTGCTGTATAAACACCATCTACATCTGAATATATCTCACAGCGATCGGCGTTCATAGCTGCCGCTACTGCAACTGTTGTGGTATCAGAACCACCACGACCCAGAGTTGTGAAATCCTGATTATCATTTATCCCCTGAAAGCCAGCAACTATAACAATTTTATTTTCAGCAAGTTCTTTTTTTAGACGGGTTGTATCAACATCTTTGATCATTGCCTGATTATGTTTTTCATCAGTTTTGATTTTCATCTGACTACCGGTTAAAGAAATAGCCGGATAACCTAAAGAATGAATAGCCATTGTTAAAAGAGCAATTGAAACCTGTTCCCCTGTTGTTAAGAGCATATCTACTTCTCTTGGATCAGGATCATCAGTGATATCTCCCATCAAATCTATTAAATGATCGGTAGTATCTCCCATAGCTGATACTACAACTACCATTTGATTGCCTTCCTCATAGCTCTCAATTACTCTGCCGGCAACATTTTTTATTAAATCAGGATTTGCTACTGAACTTCCCCCATATTTTTGTACAATTAGTGACAATTGTTTCACCTTCCTATTGTTAATTATAAATTATTAATCTTCTTTAACCGCTATAATATTATTAACAGTTAATACTCCTTCTAGATTCTCAACTTCTTCTAATAATCTTTCTAAATCATTTTCTTTAATTTTTTTAGTTAAAATTATTACCGGCAGCAGCGGTGTTTCTGTTAAATTGTCATGTAAAATCAGATCTGCTAAATTTTTTTCTGAAAATATTTTCTTTATTTTATCTATTATTTTCTCATCTTTTTCTAGCTGCAGCCTGACATAAAAAGAACTAAGCTTTTCCTGATAATAATCAGATACATTAATATTTTTTATCTCAAAACCAAAATCTGTCCAATTTTCATTTTTTATAAATTTAGCAGCATTTATAAGATCCAGGCTCAACAAATTTATAGAAGCCTGATCACAATTTTCTGCTGTAAAAGTAGTTTTAGCATTATAGTGTGAAAGCAATTCCACTCCATTGCTGTTTTCATTAATTGAAGCCAGAAAATTATCCTGAGAAATCAAATTAGGTCTTACACCAAGATATAATTCTTCATTTTCTTTTTTGATCGTACAGATCAATTTTATTTTATAACCAAGTTCTGTCGCGTAAATCAAATCATAACTTGTAATCCCCTTGATCCCCCTGGCTTTAATTAATGCAGTATCTAAAGCTGTATTATAAATTAAATTAGCCAGTATAATTATTTTATTTAAACTATCAATTCCATTTAAATCCAGATCAGTATTTTCTTCTGTATAGCTTAACTCTTTTGCCTGTTCTAATGTCTCTTTCATGCTAATGGTATTTTTTTTCATTTCTGCTAAAATATAATTAGTTGTGGCATTTAAAACTGCATTTAGCTCTTTCAGCTCATCCAGGGCATAAAAATTATCGATAAGCGTTTTTATAGGCAGAGGAGAAAATGCTGCTGAAAAAAATATCCTGCTCCTAAATTTTTTCTCCATATTTTTGATTTCTAAATAATTTTCTGCAATTACTTTGAGATTGGAAGTTATAACAGTTTTTTTATTTTTTAGTGCCTGAAACAGATAATCTGGAGACTCCTGATTTCTACTCAGTTCCAGAATTATATCAACTCCCGGATCGGTTAAAATCTTATTATAGTCTTCTATAAATTCTGCTTTATTAAATTCCCGACCAGGAAGCGAAACTATTTTTTTATCCACAGAATTATTTAAAATATATGTAATATCTATTTTTTGAGCTGCTGATTTTTTGATTTTATTTATATTTTCTGCAAAGAAATTAATAAATTTCTGCAAAAGATCTTCCTGATTAGTAACTAGAGCCAGTTTAAGCATTTTAAGATATCTCCTCTTTTAAGACCTGATATAAGCTTTGATTACAGGCTTTAACTTTATAAACATCTGTATTAATAGAATTAGATTCAAAAACAGTTTTCATGTTCTCTGCAATTATTTCTGAATTTTCTCCAGTACAGGCTAAAATCGTTGGACCGGCTCCACTTAAAGCCACCCCATAAGCACCGCTGTCATAGGCTGTTTTGAGCACCTGGTCAAACCCTTTAATTAGTTTTTTTCTGAAAGGTTGATGTAGTTGATCTTCCATCGCAGTTTTTAAGAGCTGATATTCCTTATTAATAAAAGCTGCAGTCAGCAGACTGATCCTCCCCAGATTAAAAATAGCACTGGGATAGTCAATTTTTTGAGGTAAAACCTGCCGCAGTTTTTCAGTCTTTAATTCAAAATCAGGAACCACTAAAATAAAATCTAAATTCTGATCCACATCTATTTTATAATAATCATAGTTATTATTGCAATAAAAATTTATTGTCAGGCCGCCAGTAAGAGCTGGAACCACATTATCCGGATGTTTTTCCAGTGCAACAGCAAGTTGGATAAAATCTTTTTCGCTAATTAAAGTTCCTGATATTACTGCTGCAGCTGCCAGACCACCAATTATAGCAGAAGAACTGCTTCCCAGGCCTCTGGCCAGAGGAGTGTGCATTTCTTCTATTATTTCTGCACCTTTTAAATCTTGATCAATAAAACCAAAGTACTTCTGATAGGCTAAAACAACCAGGTTGTCTGAATTATCGATTTTTATAAGCTTATTTTCTTTTTTATCAATAATTTTAGTTTTTAACTGCTGATCATCTCTTTTTTTTACCTTAAATTTATTGTATAAACTTAAAGCAAGCCCCAGAGTATCATAACCAGGACCCAGATTTGCTGATGTTGCAGGTACTTTTATTTGAGGCATAATTATTTTCCTTTCCTAATTCTTTTTAACACCTGTATGACCAAAACCACCTTCTCCTCGCTGGCTTGCACTTAAATTATCTACTTCTTTCCATTTTATAGTATTTACTTTTTGAATAATTAGTTGTGCAATCCTATCATTAAAATTTATATTGAAATCATCTGAGCCATGGTTGATCAAAATTACGCCGATTTCACCTCGATAACCTGAGTCAATAACTCCATCAGCATTTAAGACAGTAACTCCTTTTTTTAAAGCCAGACCGCTGCGTGGATAGACAAAAGCAGCATAACCCTTTGGAACAGCAATTTTTAGACCTGTTTTTATTAATTTATAGGCTCCACTTTTAATAGTCACCTCTTCTGCTGCATGCAGATCAAGTCCAGCATCTTCTCCAAAATGTTGATATCCAGGTAATTCTATATCTTTGTTAACTCTTTCTATCTTAATTTCCATTAGCATCACCCTTTATTTTATATTGCAGACCAGTTAGTGAACTAATCTGATAGTTATTATTATAAATTAGATCCTCAATTTTGACAAATTGAAAATCTTTTTTTAACAGTGGAATAATCTCACTCAATATTTCAACAATATTATTTGAATCATTATGAAAAAGCAGGATATCTCCTGAATCAATATTATCTTTAACTCTCTGGATAATATAATCTTTCCCCGGATTCATCCAATCATGAGAATCAAGACTCCACTGAAGAACCTGATATCCCATTTCTCTTGCAGTTTCAATTACAAGTTTATTATACTCTCCATAGGGCGGTCTGAATAATTTTATTTCTGACTGAGAGCCCAGATAATTGTTAATTATAGACTCTGTCCGCAGCAGTTCATCTCTAATTTCAGACTTATTTAAATTATTAAAATGAGAATGACTGTAAGAATGGTTATAAATTTGATGACCGGACGCTATTATTTTATTAACAAGTTCTGGATTATTTTTTAGCCAGATTCCGGCAAAGAAAAAAGAAACTGGTATTTTTTCTCTCTCAAATAATTTAAGCAGTGCTTCTGTTTGGCTGCTGCCCCAAGCCCCATCAACTGTCAAAGTGATTTTTTGATCATCTCTCTGAACCCGGTAAATCGGAACCAGACGACTGCTGGTGTAATCATTTAAATACTCAGCTTTAGCGCCAGCAGATGTATTAGCAGATAATAAGATAAAGACTATTATAAAAAAATAAGCCAGCTTTGTTTTAAAAAGCTGGAATGTTTTATTTAAATAATTGGACAAAAAATCACCTCTATTCTACAAAAACATGATCACCTATTTTAGTAATAACTCTTCTTCCCTTAAAAAAATTGACTCTGGCAGCAGTTCTTGGATTATAAAAATAGAGGGCACCATTTGTTGGATCACTGCCATTTAGAGCTTCTCTGGCTGCTCTATAGGCAGTCTGATTTGGAGTTAAATTAATCTGCCCATCTCTGACAGCAGAAAACTGTCCTCTCTGATAAATAACTTCCGCAAAGGTATCCGGAAACTGCCTGCTGAGCACTCTATTGATGATAACTGCAGCTACAGCAACCTGTCCAACATAAGGCTCACCTCTGGATTCTCCAGAAATGGCTCTTGCTAAAAGATCAAGTTCCTGTTTACTAACTCTCTGATTCAAAATTTGATGATCAGTTAAATTATGAACCGGTAAACGAATTTTTTCTCCTTTTCGTAAAAAACTATTTTTTTTATTATTAAGGGCAAGTATAGTACCGATTGTGGTGCTGAAATCTCTTGCCAGATCATAAAGCGTATCACCTGGGCCGACATAATAATCTATAATTTTATCTTCAGGTATTTTGTCAATATCAGGTGCCTGCTGCCCGGGATTAATTCGAGCTGCATAATGGGTATTGATAGTAAAAGTCAGCTCTTCTTTCCGGGAACTATATTCTGAAAATAATTTTTTCTCTTCTTTTTCTTCCTCTTTGCTTTTTTTATTATTCTGTGGAATCACTAATTCATCCCCCATCCTAATACTTGCTTCATTAGAAATGTTATTTTCAGTTTTTAATTGATTTAAATCAACATCATATTCAGCTGCAATCTCCGAAAGCGTATCTCCCTGCTGAATAACATAGATTAAACTCAAGCTAGGAGCAGTATAGCCAGCAGTAGAAAATAATAATATTATTAATACTGTCATAAAGATTTGAAAAAATATATTTTTATTTTTCATATTTTTACGCTCCATTTTTATCTATTTTAGCAAGTATATCTCTATGATTAATTTCTGAAATAGGACAGCCCTGAGGTAAGGAATCTAAAAACTTTTGGCCGTAAGATCTATTTTTAACTCTTCTATCAAATAAAATGATAAACCCTGTATCATTTTTTGACCTGATTAAACGGCCAAATCCCTGTCTGAACTTAATTACAGCCTGCGGTAAAGCCAGATTATAAAAAGGATTTAAACCTTTTTCTTTTAAAAGATTTTCCTTTGCTTTGTAAAGCGGCTCCCCTGGTACTGGAAAAGGTAGTTTAACCATAACCAAATATTTAAGTAAATCTCCCGGCAAATCTACACCTTCCCAAAAACTAGAAGTACCAAAGATGATTGTTTTGTATTCACTTCGAAATTCCTGCATTATATAGTTGCGTGATAGATTTGACTGAGATAAAACCCTAATTCCTTTTTCTTCCAGTTCAATTTTTAAATTATTGTAACAATAACTCAACATTTTATAAGAAGTAAATAAAACCATAGTTGAACCCTGAGTTTTAGATATAATTTCTTTTAAACTAAGAACCAGTTCTTTTAAAAAGTTTTTATTACCCGGATCTGGAAAATCAAGGGGAATTAATAATTCAGCCTGCTTAGAATAATCAAAAGGAGATTCTACCTTTAATTCCTCAGCTTTTTTGATCCCAGTTTCTCTATAAAAATAGTCAAAAGAATTGGCAGCTGTAATTGTAGCAGAAGTAAAAATAACATTAGTTAATTTTGACCAGATCATATCCGGTAAAAACTTACCTGCATCAATGGGAGCAGATTTCTGTACAATTTGCTCAGAACCCCGATAATAGCTAGACTCCAGCCAGAAGACATAATCATCATCCTCAGCTTTTAAGTTGAATTCTACTCGTTTAATTAGATCCTGGCAGCGGTTAAGGCAGGATTTGATTTTCATTTCACTTTCTTCAGTTTCTGCCTCCAGACCTAAATATAAATTCTCATATATAATCTGCAAAAAAGAAAAATCATTTTTTAAATATGCTGCTAAATCTTCGGCAGTTTTATAAAATTCCTGCCATTTAGGATTGGTTTTTAAGTTTGCATTAACTGTTATTTTTTTATCTTTATAATCAGAAATCAAATCTTTAAGTTGATTAAAATATTGTGGAATTAAATCTCTTATCTTCTGAGTTGTGGGAATTATTTTTTTATCTAAAATATTTCTCAATCTTTTTTGATCAGAATCAACTGTAAAAGCAATATCTTCTCTAATTTCGGCTAGAAGAGACTTTTTATCTCCACTCAATCTTTTCAGCCAATTATCTAAAAGAGGCTGATATAATGGATAACCAAGGTGATCAGTAGCAATCTCTCCAATATTGTGAGCCTCATCTATAATTAGATGGTTAAAATTGGGCAAGATTCCTCTATCAGCAGATCCCGTATCATCTTTTACCCGGGCATCAGATAATAGAAGATGATGATTAACGATTAAAATATCAGCTTTATATATTTTCTTCCTGGCCTGCATAAAAAAACAATTTGAATAAAAAGGACAGGAAGTTTTTAAACAGAGATCACTTTCAGCAGCAATTTGATTCCAGACTTTACTTTTAAGCTGAAAATTAATCTCTGTTTTTTCGCCGCTTTCAGTATGCTTTTTCCAGTCATTTAATTTATTAAAAATCTTTTCGTCAATTTCTAACTCATTATTGTCAAAGTTTTTATTAAAATTTTTAAATTTACGCAGACATAAATAATTATTTCTACCTTTAACTAAAACAGCATTAAAATCAAAATCTAGAACCCGCTGCAGGGTAACCAGATCTTTATTAATCAATTGTTCCTGTAAATTAATCGTATTTGTTGAAACTACTATTCGGGCCTGATTTAAATTATTATAAAAAAGAGCAGGTATTAAATAGGCAAAGGATTTACCGGTTCCGGTTCCTGCCTCAATAAAATCAAATTGATGTTGATTAAAGGAATTAATGATTTTTTCAGCTGTCACCAGCTGTTCTTTTCTTTCCGCAAATCTTTCTAATTCCCGGGCTAATTTCCCCTCTTTTTTAAAATAACTTAAAACTTCCT
The DNA here is from genome assembly GCA_041694515.1 of Halanaerobium sp. Taxonomy (GTDB): domain Bacteria; phylum Bacillota; class Halanaerobiia; order Halanaerobiales; family Halanaerobiaceae; genus Halanaerobium. The sequence continues at coordinate 36,220 of JASMSZ010000035.1, read as the reverse complement.
CTTTATCCAATTTTTTATTTTCTTTTTTACTGCCGGCCTCTACTACTACATAAATTTGATCAGCCTGATTATTTATAATGGCAAATCCAACTTCTCTTGCTGCCATTTTTGCAGCCAGTCTAATATCAGCTGCAGATGGGGTTAAATCCCCGGAAGGATGATTGTGAATTATCATTTCCCCTGCCATTATATTATTGATTACAGCAGGTGCAGAATAACTATTACCTCTGGCCAGCACTTCTATTTCTTCTATGATATTTTTACTATTTAATTGAGCTCTTATAAATATTTCATTACCAGCAGCTGCTTTAATTTCTGTTTCAATTTCTTTACCAACTTCTAATAACATTTCAGCACTAGCAGACAAATTTAGTCCTCCCTTAATTCTTTTAATAAAATAACATCATCATCTTTTTCCTGGTTATCAAACCATGGTGTCTCCAGAATAAAAATTTTATCTTCTAATTTAGAGTGGTTAATTAACCTTTTAAAAGCTTTACTCCCAATTTTCCCTTCTCCAATATGAGCATGCACATCTTTATTTGTACAGCAGTCATATTTAGAATCATTGAGATGAATAACTTTTAAATGTTTAAGACCAATAACTTGATCAAAATTAGTAATTAGTTCTTTCAGGCCATCTGCTTCCGTCAGATTATATTGAGCTGTAAAAGCATGACAGCTGTCAACACAAACTCCCAGTCTTGATGATTGGTCCACCAGATCAATAATTGCTTTAAGCTGAGAAAATTTTTCTCCAATACTTGTACCCGCTCCTGCAGTATTTTCTAAAAGAATCATCGTTTCAGATTCAACTTCAGCCAAAATTTGATTTAAAGCTTCTGCAATTTTTTTGATACCACTTTCTAATCCAGAACCAGTATGACTGCCTGGATGAAAAATCAGGTATTCAGCTCCGAGCCTGTCACAACGTTCGTATTCAGACTTAAGAGCTGAAATTGATTTTTCCCATAGTTCAACTTTTGGAGAAGCAAGATTAATCAGGTAAGCAGCATGGACTACAACTGGATTAATTTTATATTTTTTTCTTTCTGCCTTGAATTTCTCTACTTCCACTGCCTCAAGCTCACGCATTTTCCAGCCCCGTGGATTTTTGACAAAAATCTGCATAGAATTACAGCCTATATCAGCTGCTCTTTTTAAAGATTTATCAAGACCCCCAGCTATAGAAACATGTTTACCCAATATCATTTAAATCTCATCTCCAATTATCAGTGCTATATTTATATTTTCATTACTTCTTTCTTATTATTTACTTTTCAATTGTTTATATCTTTATCTTGTTTTAACTTACTCTTTATCTTCTAATTCTTTTTTTGCATCTTTAAGAGATAAATTAATTCTGTCCTGACCATCTATTTCAATAACTTTTACGGGAATTTCATCTCCGATAGACACAACATCTCCAACTTCTTTTACATGATGATCAGCTAATTTAGAAATGTGGACAAGTCCATCTTTATTGGGCAGAATTTCTACAAAGGCACCAAAGTCCATAATTCGTTTTACCGTACCCTGATAGATTTTACCAACTTCTACCTCTTCAGTTAGACGCTCAATCATTTCCTTAGCCTGCTGTCCACTTTCCTGATCTTCAGTCATGATTTTAACCAGACCATCATCTTCGATATCAATACTGGCTCCAGTTTCATCAATAATCTTATTGATCATTTTTCCACCAGGACCAATAACAAATCGAATCTTTTCTGGATTAATGTTCATGGTGATAATTGCAGGTGCATTTTCGGATAATTCTGGACGAGGTTCTGGTATAACATCCAGCATTTTACCCATAATATGCATTCTACCTTTTTTAGCCTTTTCTAAAGCTTCTTTTAAAACTTCAGAAGATAGACCTTTTAATTTCATATCCATCTGTAAGGCTGTAATCCCGGCTTCAGTACCAGCAACTTTAAAGTCCATATCTCCATGGAAATCTTCAAATCCCTGAATATCAGATAGCACAACGATCTCATCATCTTTTTTCATTAGACCCATCGCAATACCTGCAACAGGTGCTTTGATTGGCACACCAGCAGCCATTAAAGCTAAACTGCTGCCACAGATACTTGCCTGTGAGGAAGAACCATTAGATTCTAATACTTCAGATACAATTCTGATTGTATACGGAAAATCTTCTTCCGATGGAATAACCGGCAGTAAAGCTTTTTCACCAAGGGTTCCATGTCCAATCTCTCTTCTTCCTGGTGAACGCATTGGAGATGTTTCACCAACACAGAAAGATGGGAAATTATAGTGGTGCATGTAACGTTTGGTCTCATTTTCACCGAGTCCAAATATCGTCTGCTCATCTCTAGCTGAACCTAAAGTTAAAACACTTAAAGCCTGAGTTTCACCTCTGGTGAAAATTCCAGAGCCATGTGCTCTTGGTACAAAATCAACCTCTGCCCAGATAGGTCTGATTTCATCATAATCTCTACCATCAGGACGAATTCCATCATCAATAATTAAGCTTTTAACAGACTTTTTAATCATTTTTTCAAAAGCCATTTCGAGCTGATCATTGATTTCTTCGTCTTGATCAGGATTAATTGTAGTTTTAAGTTCTTCTTTTAACTCATCCAGCCTCTTATTTCTGGCCTTCTTTTCCTGAATCTGAATCGCTTCTTTCATTTTATCTCCAAGAATTTGATCAACCTGAGACTGAATTTCATCATCCACAGTTGGAGATTCAAATAATGCTTTTTCCTTACCTGCTTCTTCCCTGATATCTTCCTGTAGAGAAATAATTTTTTTAATTTCCTCATGCGCAGCATCCATTGCTTCTAAGATTTTTTCTTCACTTACCTCATTTGCACTGGCTTCTACCATCATAATTGCATCTTTACTTCCTGCTACTACCAGATCAAGATCACTATTTTCTCTTTCTTCTGCATTTGGATTAATAACTATCTCGCCCTCAACTAATCCAACTTTTACTCCACCAATTGGCCCGGCAAAAGGTATATCTGATAGTGTTAGTGCAGCAGATGCTCCATTTAAGGCCAGTACTTCTGGATCATGATTATCATCTACAGATAAAATAGTAGCAACAATCTGTACATCACGTCTGTATCCATCCGGAAATAATGGTCTGATAGAGCGGTCAATTACTCTAGCAGCTAAAGTTGCTTCATCTCTGGGTCTTCCTTCTCTTCTCATAACACTGCCAGGAATTTGTCCAATAGCATAAACTCTTTCCTCATAATTAACCATCAGTGGAAAATAGTTCATGCCTGGTCTCGGATCATCCATAGTTGCTGTAACTAAAACCTGAGAATCTCCACAGCGGACTACAACAGATCCATTAGCCTGTTTGGCCAGCTTACCGGTCTGTAAGTTGAACTCATCACCGGCAAAATCAATTGTCCATTCTTTCATATTTTTTCCTCCTTATTCAAATAAAGAGCGGGGATTGCCCCGCTCTTTTAATATGCATTATTAACCGCGAATTCCTAATTTAGAAATTAGTTCACGATAACGCAGAACATCATTATTCTTTAAATATCTAAGTAATTTTCTTCTCTTTCCAACCATTTTTAGAAGACCTCTTCTTGAATGGTGATCATTTTTATGGTCTTTTAAGTGTTCAGTTAAATCTGCAATTCTAGCAGTTAAAAGAGCAACCTGCACTTCAGATGAGCCAGTGTCACCTTCTTCTAACTGATATTCTTTAATTATTTCTTGCTTTTTTTCTTTGCTTAACATGTAAAATTCACCTCCTGAATTATTGATTCGCCGCAAGCCAAGAAAACGTCGGAGAGTCGAAATCCTAGCTGACGGTAATTTAAAACTTTCTTTATAATTTTAACATAAAAGCTTTCGCGTGTAAAGAATATCTTGCTTCATCTGTTCAATTAATTCTTCCTTAACTGCAAAATCTTTTTCACCTCGAATAAATTCTATCAGATCAACACATAATCTCTGATTATATAAGTTTCCTTTGAAATCTAAAATAAAGACTTCAAAAGAAATATCCTGATTATTAAACGTAGGATTATAACCTAAATTAGCGGCACCAATATATTCCTTTCCCTTATAGTGGACTTTAACAGCGTAAACTCCTTCAGGTGGCAGTATATAATTTGTTTCTAAATTTAAATTGGCTGTTGGAAAACCCAACTTTCTACCCCGCTTTTTGCCGTGAATTACTTCACCACAGATTTGATAGGGCCTACCAAGTAATTTTTCTGCATTTTTTATTTTCCCTTTTTTGAGCAGAGTTCTAATCCTGGTGCTTGAAATCCTATCATCACTGGCATGAAGTTGAGAAATTATTTTTGCCCTGTAACTATGTAATTTCCCCATCTCTTTTAAAATTTCAACATTACCCTCATTTTTATAACCAAAGCGAAAATCGTCACCAACAACTATAGTCTTTACCCTGATTTTATCCAGAAGTATCTGATTAATAAACTCTTCCGGTTTAAGTTGAGCAAATTCCTGATTAAATTCCTGCTCAAAATAATAATCTATTCCCATATCTTCCAGAATAGATATTTTTTGGCTGCGTGAAACTACAGAAGGTGGAGGCGTTTTCCCTGCAATTATTTCCAGGGGATGGGGATGGAAAGATAAAACTGCAGCAGGATAATTATTTTTTCTGGCTTCTTTAATCGCCTGATTTATTATCAGCTGATGACCTTTATGCAGACCATCAAAAGTTCCAATAGCTAGACAGGTATTACTGCCTTTGAATTTATTATATTCTTTACTTGTTATAACCTGCATATAAATTTCCTCCAGAACTAAATAAAAACTTTAAGTGGTTGATATAAATGATAATTATCTTTCACCAGATGCTGACTAATTGCTATAAATTTACCGGATTCTGAAAAAAGCAAAAAATAATCTCCAATATCCAGCTTAATATCTGTTTCGACAAAATTATCTTTGATCAAATAATTTCCATTTGCCGCGCGCTGATATTCTTCATCTTTAATGGTGTAATGTGGTAAATTAAGAGGCTCATGGGGAGTCTGCAATAAATCCTTACCTTCTACTTCAATTTCTTCATAACTAACTGAATCTTCTATTTTAAAAAGGCCTGATTTAGTTCTGAGTAAAAAAGTCATAACTCCATTTGTATTCAACTTTTCAGCTATGTCTCTTACCAGAGAACGAATATAAGTTCCGCGAGAAACCTCAGCCTTGAAGCGGATTATGGGTAGATTAATCTCCAGCAGTTCAATCATAAAAATTTCAATTTCTCTGCTCTCTCTTTCCACAACAATCCCTCTTCGAGCTAGCTGATATAAACGCTTGCCCTGATAATGAAGAGCAGAATACATTGGTGGAACCTGCTTCTGTTCCCCCTTAAAGCTTAAAACTGCAGCTTTCACTTCACTTTGAGAAAGCTGATTCCAGTTTAAATCCTCTCTGATAACCTCACCTTCTAAATCAAGTGTATCAGTTCTAGTTCCAAGTTTCATCTCACAGATATATTCTTTACGACTATCATCTAAAAAAGGGATGGTTTTTGTTGCTCTGCCAAAACAGACACCAAGAACACCAGCTGCAGCGGGATCAAGAGTGCCTGTATGACCGGCTTTTTTTTCATCCAAAAGCCAGCGCAATTTTTTTATTAAAGCAAAAGAAGAGATTCCAGGTGGCTTTAAAATATTAGCAGTTCCATCAAACATATTTTTTCGCTGCTTCCACCACAGAATCTATTACTTCCTGTAGAGTTTTCTCTACTGTTGCTCCAGAAGCTCTGGGATGACCACCACCATTAAATTCTGCAGCCAATTTATTCACTTCTGCATAAAAATTAGAACGGAGACTAACCTTGATTTCTTTTTCTTCTTCCTCAGTAAAAAGAATACCTATTTCCACATTTTTTATATCTCTGGCCAGACCAACCAGACCTTCAGTATAATCTGTTCCTGCTTCGTGCATCATCTGGCGGCTGACATAAAGCCAGGCAATTTTGCCATTTTCACTTTTTTCTAAAGTGGCTAGAGCCATACCTTTTAAGATTAGAGCTCGATAACTTAAACTGCCAAAAACTTTTTTATTAATTTTATAAATATTAACCCCGGTATCCATCAAATCAGCAAGGATTCTCAAGACTCTCGAAGTAGTGTTTTCATAACGCAGTGCTCCGGTATCAGTAATAATTGCAGTACCCAGCGGCTCGGCGATTGTGAATGGTATTTTATTATCAAGCATCTCAACAGCAAAATTATAAATGATTTCGCCAACTGCTGCCCGATCAGACTGAACAAGGTTTATTTTGCCAAAATAGCTGTTATCAGCATGATGATCAATATTAATTATAAATTGAGCTGAGTTAATAATTTCTTCATCCAGATCTACTCTTTCTCGTGTACCTGAGTCCAGAGAGATTAAAATATAATCTTCAGCCTTAAGTTCTTTTTTTAATTTTTTAGCATCAGTGTAAAATATCTCTTCTTTAACCTCCAGAAAAGAAAAAGGAGCCAGAGTATCACGATTAAGATAAGCTCTGACTTTTTTGTTTTTCTTTTTTAACAATCGGGTTAAAGCAGTTACTGATCCAATACTGTCTCCATCGGCACCTACATGGCCGACAATTAAAAAATTATCATATTCATTTATAATTTCAATGATTTTTTTAATTTTTTTCTGCATCAGAGTCAGACTCCTTTATCTCTCCTGTTTCTTTTAGATCTTTTATTATTTCGGAAATATGAACTCCATTTTCTATCGAATCATCATAACGGAATATAATCTCCGGGGTATGATGAATTTTAACTCTTTCGCCTACAAGTTTACGGACAAAGCCCTGTGCCTGCTGCAGGCCAGCCAGAGTTTCTTCCTTTTCTTTATCACTGCCATAAACACTAATAAAAACCTTAGCATGCCTTAAATCTCCACTGACTTCAACATCAGTAACAGAGACAAAACCAATTCTTGGATCTTTCATTTCTCTTAACACAATCTGACTTATTTCTTCTTTCAATAATTCTCCAACTCGGACTGCACGTTTGTTCTTCATTTTGCCTCACCTCTATAAGGTTCTTTTGATCTCCTTATAAGTATAGAATTCAATAATATCTCCAACTTTGAGATCATTGTAATTTTCAATTCCAATTCCACACTCATAACCAGACTTTACTTCTCTTACATCATTTTCAAATCTTTTGAGTGAAGAAATTGTTCCTTCATGAATAACTACTCCATCTCTTATTAAGCGAGCATCATAATTACGATTTACATGACCATCAGTAATATATGCACCAGCAATGATACCTACATCAGGAACCTTAAAAGTGTCTCTAACTTCTGCTCTACCAGTAATTTCTTCTTTAAGTTCTGGATCAAGCAGTCCGGCCATTGCATCTTTAATGTCTTCTAAAGCTTTATAAATAACTCTATAAGTTCTAACATCTACCTTTTCTTTTTCTGCTGCTTTAAGAGCATTATTATCAGGTCTGACATTAAATCCAATAATGATAGCATTGGAAGCACTTGCCAGATTAACATCTGTTTCGTTTACTCCACCTACACCGGTGTGAATAACATTAACAGTTACCTCTTCTGTACCTAATCTTTCTAATGAAGTTCTTAATGCTTCTATTGAACCCTGAACATCAGCTTTTATAATAATATTTAATTCTTTAACTTCACCTTCCTGAATCTGCTTATAAAGGTCATCTAAAGAAACCTTAGCATCAGATTTCAGTTCAGATTGTCTTTTTTCATCCTGTCTATCAGAAGCTACATCTCTAGCGTGTCGTTCGTTTTCTAGAACCTGAACAAAGTCACCTGCTGCAGGAACCTCATTAAATCCAAGTACCTCAACAGCTGAAGATGGTCCAGCCGCATCTAAAGAATCACCAAATTCATTGAACATGGCTCTAACTCGACCGGATGTTAAACCAGCTAAAATAGGATCTCCTACTTCCAGGGTACCATTTTTAACTAATACAGTAGCTACCGGACCACGACCCTTATCCAGTTCTGCTTCAATAACAATACCTTCTGCTAATCTGTTAGGATTTGCTTTTAATTCTTCCATTTCTGAAACCAGGATAATCATTTCTAAAAGCTCACCAATGTTCTGCTGCTGTAAAGCAGAAACATTAACACAAATTGTATTTCCACCCCAGTCTTCAGGAACTAAACCGTACTCAGTTAATTCCTGTTTAACTCTATCAGGTTGTGCATTAGCTTTATCTATTTTATTAATTGCAACAATAATTGGAATTCCTGCAGCTTTAGCATGGTTAATTGCTTCTTCTGTCTGAGGCATAATGCCATCATCTGCAGCAACTACTAAAACTGCAATATCAGTTAACTGGGCACCGCGTGCTCTCATAGCTGTAAAAGCCTCATGACCCGGGGTATCAATAAAGGTGATTTTTTTATTGTCTACCTCAGCCTGATAAGCACCAATATGCTGAGTAATTCCACCTGCTTCACTACCAGCAACTCTACTTTCTCTAATTGAATCAAGGAGAGTAGTTTTACCATGGTCAACATGACCCATTACTGTTACTATGGGTGGTCGAGTTTCTAAATCTTCTTCTTTATCTTCAATTTCTGGCCCAACTCGTAAGGAAACTTTTTCTTCCTCTTCAGATTTAAATTTGATATTTATCCCCAGCTCTTCAGACAATAATTCCAGTGTGTCTTGATCCAGACTCTGATTTACATTGGCCATAACTCCCATATTCATTAATTCAACAATTAAATTATTAGGAGCTTCACCAATTTCCTCAGCAAATTCTTTGACAGTAATCGGAGTTTCTATTTCCACTGCTTCTTGAACTGCTTCTGCTTTATCAGCTTTTACTTCAGCCTCAGTATTAGGATCGTCTTCTTCTTTTTCCTCTTTGTTTTCAGAATCAGTTTCTACAGTTTCTGCTTTAACTTCTTTACTTTCTTGCTGACTGTCATCAGTATACATATCCTTTACAAGTTCTGCTGTTTCATCGGTTATTGTACTCATATGACTTGATACTTCAATATCAAGATCATTTAATATTTCAATTACTTCTTTACTATCCATATCCAGCTCATGAGCTAGATTATATACTCTAATTTTTGCCATACTTGCACCTCCAAAATATTCTACTGTTAGTTAATCATGTTTGATCTCCTCCGAAATTTGTTCGTAAATTTCATCAGAAATCTCGATCTTTAATGCCTTTTTTAGTGAATTTTTTTCTACTGCTTTATCCAAACAATCCATATTAGGACAGAGATAAGCACCACGTCCAGGTGTTCTACCTCCTGGATCAACCAAAATATCACCTTTATTATTTACCACTCTTAAAAGTTCAATTTTATCTCTTCTGGCACCACAACCCACACATTTTCTAATAGGACTTCTGCTCTGCAATCTCAATCCTCCTCAAGATTTTTTTAATTAATTCTGATTTATTGCTATTATTAAAATTTAATTAAGCTTTTCAGCCTCTTCAGCATCCTTTTTTAAATCTTCTACATCATCTGCCATATTATCAATTAAATTATCATTAGCTTTTCCAACTGTTTTTTCTTCAATTTCTTCAATATTTTCAGGTTCTGCTTCAATTTCAGATTCTTTTTTAATATCTACTTTCCAGCCTGTCAATTTTGCAGCAAGCCTGGCATTTTGTCCTTCTTTACCAATTGCCAGTGAAAGCTGAAAATCTGGAACTACCACTTCGGCAATTTTATCAGATTTATTAATCCTTACATTGACAACTTCAGCAGGATTTAAGGCGTTTGCAACAAATTCTTCCGGGTTTTCATCCCATTTTACAATATCAATTTTTTCATTATTTAACTGTTTAACAACTGCCTGAACTCTCATTCCCCTCGGACCAACACAGGCACCTACTGGATCAACCTGGCTGTCAGAACTACTTACAGCCATTTTAGAACGCTGACCTGCTTCTCTGGCCACTGCCTTGATTTCAACAAGACCCTGAAAAATTTCTGGAACTTCAATTTCAAAAAGTCTTTTTAAAAGACCCGGATGAGTTCTAGAAACTAAAATCCGGGGACCTTTATTGGTTGTGCTAACTTCCACTACATAAAGTTTAATTCTTTCCCCAATTTCATATCTTTCTCCAGCAATCTGTTCAGAAGGTGGTAATAGCGCTTCTGTTTTACCCATATCAATTAAAATATTATCGTTATGAAAACGCTGAATTGTACCTGTTATCAGTTCATCTTCTTTCTCCTTGTAGCGATCAAAAATCACATCTCTTTCGGCCTCTCTAATCCTCTGCATAACAACCTGCTTGGCTGTTTGAGCTGCAATTCGACCAAAATTGGCAGGAGTTACTTCAATCTCTACAATATCACCAATTTCATATTTGTTATCTATCTTTCTAGCTTCAGTTAAAGAAATCTCGCTATTTTCATTTTCTACCTCTTCTACAACTTCTTTACGAGAATATACCTCAACTTCTCCAGCTTCTGCAGAAATTTCAATTCTGACATTATCTTTAGAACCAAAATCTTTTTTATAAGCAGAAACTAAAGCTGTTTCGATGGCCTCTAATAATACATCCTTAGATATTCCTTTATCTTTTTCTATATCATCCAGGGCCTGAATGAATTCTACATTCATATTTTTACCCCCTTATTTTAAATTTCAAAAGTTAAATTAGCTCGTGCTACTAAACTGTAATCAATTATTAGCTCTTTATCATTTTTTAAGTTTAAAATTATTTTTTCGTTTTCAAAACCCTTTAGAATTCCAATAAATTCTTTTTGGCCGTTGATTTTCTTAAAAGTTTTAACTGCAATCAATTCTCCCGTAAAACGTTCAAAATCCTCTTCAGTTTTAAGTGGTCTTTCCAGCCCCGGAGAAGAGACTTCAAGAATATATCTTTTATCTATTGGATCTTCTTCATCTAGAATAATACTCAAAGCTCGGCTTACTTTTTCGCATTCCTCTATAGTTAGATCTCCGTCTTTATTTTCTAAAAAAATACGTAAGACCCAGTCACTACCTTCTTTTAAAAATTCAACATCAATTAAATTTAAATCTTCACTATGGGCAATAGGAAGTACAAAATCTGTTACTGTTTCAGCAACTTTTCCCAAATAAAACACCCCACTTTCTTAAATATTTAATTTTACAATATAATTTTTTCTTAAACTATAATAAAAGAGTGGGAAGACATCCCCACTCCTAAAGTCAACATAAGTATTTATCAGAACTCTTTCCTTTATAATTCTATCACAGCTTATTTAGACTTGCAAGTTTTTTAATAGAACCGAACGGTACCAAACCGAACGGTACCAGGTACAAAAACGCGTTTTTGTACCTGGTACCTAACGTACCTAACGTTATGGTACCTAACGTTAAAACAGAGAAAGTTGATTTCTCTCCGGCATTCCATCCAGTGAACCGTGTTCTCTTAAGATTTCAATAACTGTAGATGTAAGTGAGGTTCTATTTGATAATTCTTCGATTGAGGTAAAATCAGATTTTTGTCTTTCAATTACCACACTTTCGGCAGCACTTCCTCCCAATCCCTGCAGACTGATCAGGGGTGCTAAAAGTTTATTATCATCTTTTTTAATAAAACGATTTGTTTCAGATTCATAAATGTCAACCGGTAAAAATTCAATCCCCCTCATCATTGCTTCCAGTACAATCCTCAGAACTGTAAGGGTTCCATTTTCTTTTGCTGTCATCTCATTTCCTAAAGCTTCCAGCTCTTCAATTTTATTGACCACTGTTTGTCTACCATTACAGGCCAGCTGAGCATCAAAATCACCAGCTTTAATAGAAAAATAGGAGGTATAAAAGGCAGCTGGATGATGGACTTTAAAATAAGCGATTCGATAAGCCATAGTTACATAGGCTGCAGCATGGGCTTTTGGAAACATATATTTAATTTTCTTACAGGAATCAATATACCAGTCCGGCACATTGTTTTCGCGCATTGCCTGTTCTTCTTCCTCAGTTAAACCTTTACCTTTACGGACATGCTCCATAATCCAGAAAGCTGTTGAAGATTCAACCCCCCGCTGTAGGAGATAGTTCATAATATCATCACGAACCGAAATAACTTCGGCCAGCTCTGCTTTTCCATCTCTAATCAAATTCTGAGCATTGTTCAACCAGACATCTGTTCCATGGGACAGTCCACTGATTCGAATCAGTTCAGCAAAAGTGGTTGGTCTGGTATCTCTGAGCATTTGCTGGACAAATGATGTCCCAAACTCAGGAATTCCCAGAGTTCCAATATCAGTTCCCAGTAAATCTGGATCAACCCCCAGAATTTCCGTGCTCGAAAAAATACTCATTGTATCCGGATCATCGAGAGGAATATCTTTGGGCTCAATCCCTGTCATATCCTGCAGCAGTCTAAGTGAAGTAGGATCATCATGCCCGAGTAAATCAAGTTTCAAAATTCTACCACTAATAGAATGATAATCAAAGTGGGTTGTTCTGATATCTGTAGCCTGATCATTGGCTGGATGCTGAATCGGGCTAAAATCAAAAATACTGTTAGCTTTTGGTACAATCATTAAACCACCCGGGTGCTGACCGGTTGTTCTGCGCACACCTGTACATCCAGCTACCAGTCGATCAATTTCTGCCCTCTTAACATCCATTCCTTTATCATCAAGATAATTTTTGACAAAACCAAAGGCAGTACGATCTGCGATTGTAGAAATGGTACCCGCTTTATATACATAATCTCTACCAAAAAACTCTTCCGTGTATTTGTGAATCTTACTCTGATATTCACCGGAAAAATTTAAATCAATATCCGGTACTTTATCTCCCTTAAAACCCATAAAAACTTCAAAGGGGATATCAAACCCATCTTTGAGATATTCACAACCACAGTCTGGACAGACTTTATCTGGTAAATCTACTCCGGTCCCAATTGAACCATCAGTAATAAACTCATGTTTAGAACATTCAGGACAGCGGTAATGAGGGGGTAGAGGATTAACCTCCGTAATTTCAGTCATTGTAGCAACAAAAGAAGAACCAACCGACCCCCTGGAACCAACAAGGTAACCATCTTCAAGAGATTTTTTTACCAGTTTATGAGCTATTAAATAAATAACAGCAAATCCGTTTTCAATAATTGAAGATAATTCTTTTTCCAGTCTGTCTATTACAAGCTGCGGCAGTTTTTCTCCATAAAACTGATGGGCCCTCTCATAAGACATTTTACGTATTTCTGCCTCTGCTCCTTCAATCTCTGGAGTAAACAGACCACCCGGAATCGGCTTTATTTTATCAATCTGAGCTGCTATCTTATTTGGATTATCTACTACAATTTCTTTTGCAGTCTCCTCACCAAAATAAGAAAATTCTTCCAGCATTTCCCCTGTAGTTCTATAATAAATAGGAGGCTGCTGATCGGCATCATTAAAACCCTGTCCGGTCTGTAAAATTTCTCTGAAGATACTGTCTTTAGGATCTAAAAAATGAGCATCTGTTGTAGCCACCACAGGTTTATCTAATTTCTGACCCAGCTGATAAATCTTTTTGTTAATTTCTTTTAAATCTTCTTTAGAATTAACTTTATCTGGAATTAAGAATTGATTATTACCAAGAGGTTGTAATTCAAGATAATCATAAAGCTTTGCTATTTTTTTGATCTCGTTTTGAGGTCTATTGTTCACAAAAGCTTTATAAATTTGTCCGGCCTCACAGGCTGAACCAATAATCAAACCTTCACGGTGCTGTAAAAGTACACTTTTTAAAATTCTAGGTTTTTTATAAAAATTATTTAAATGTGAGATAGAAATCAATTTATAAAGATTTTTTAAACCTCTTTTATTTTTTGCAAGTATTACAGCGTGGAAGGGTCTTAAATCTTTCCAGTCAATTTTAGAAGTATAGTTATTAATTTGATTTAAATTCTGACAGCCATCATCTTTTATAATTTCAAGCAAATTGCTCAGAACTTCTGCAGTTGCAGCTGCATCATCTAAAGCTCTGTGATGATTTTCTAGATCAACACCAAAATATTTTGCCAGAGTTTTTAACTTATGATTTTTACTATCTTTAACTACTGCCCGGGAAAGCCCCAGAGTGTCCAGCACAGTATAATCATCTTTTTCTATCTTTAAATTTTCGAGTGCAGTTCTTATAAAGCCGTAATCAAAATCAGCATTATGAGCAGCCAGAACTCCCTCACCTGCAAAATTAACAAATTCATTAATTACTGTCTCCAGAGGTGGAGCATCCTTGACCATCCGATCATTGATCCCAGTAATGTCTGTAATTTTAGCCGGTATCTGCACTCCTGGATTAATAAATGATTTAAATTGATCAATCTTTTCTCCACCTTTAAATTTAACAGCACCGATTTCAATTATTTCATGTTGAGATGGATTTAAACCAGTAGTCTCCAGATCAAATACCACAAATTCTGTTTGATCTAAATTTTCCGAATAAGGGTTATGGATTATTGGTTCACCATCATCAACTAAATAAGCTTCAACTCCATAGATAATCTGAACTCCATGTTTTTCTCCAGCAGCATAAGCATCAGGGAATGCCTGAACAACACCGTGATCAGTAATTGCAAGTGCCTTATGACCCCATTCTCCAGCTCTTTTTACTACATCTTTAACATTAATAATCGAATCCATGGCACTCATCTGAGTGTGCAGATGCAGTTCAACTCTTTTTTCTTCTGCCTTATCCTGACGGCTTTCTTTTGCTAAGGGTATTAAATCATTAAAAATAATACCCCATTCTTTACTATAGGGATCAAAAGCCACCTTACCTCTGATTTTTAGATGCTGACCCTTATTTAAGCTGTCAAGAAAATCATCTTTTTCATCACAGAATGTTTTGGCAGAAATGGAACTCTCATAGTCAGTAATTTTCAATATATATAGATAACTTCCCCTGCGGGTCTGGCGAACATCAATATCAAATAAGTCAGCCTCTACAATTACTGAGGGGATTTCCGTATCCAGCTCGATCAGGTCATGAGTTTTTTTACCCCGTATCACTCGACCATAACGGTCTTTACTTTTTGTCCTCTTCTTTTTAGAAGAGCGAGAGCCTCCATTTGAATAATTTTGAGAGGGAGGAGCAGCTCTTTCTGAACGCTGTTTAAATTTGCTGGGATCTGATTTTTCTTCGATCTCAGGCAAAAAATCTCCATTATGGACACTAAGCTTTTTTATCTGTTTTAAATATTTACCGATATTGTTTTTTAGAAAATCAATTACTTTTGGCTGTGACAATGTTTTCTGTGCCATCTTTGTTTCAACTTTTATTTTCAATTCCTGATTTTCTAAAAACAGCTGAGCCCTTTTCAGCCAGTTATTACTGAAAGAAAAATATACCTCAAAATCTTTAATTATCTGAGGCCAGATTAAGAATAATTCTTCTTTCAGGCTTAAATCTGAAATTATTTGTAATTGATAAGAATGCAAATCAAAATGAACTTTCTTCTTGATTTCAGCTTTGACTGCCTCTGAATCAGAATTATCTGTAATACAATAGAGAGTCCTTTTTTCCTGATCACAAATTAAATATTTATATAGATTTTCACTTTCTCTTAAGGTGATTGCTTTTGTCATTAAATACTCCTTCCAGATGAAAAAATAAAACTTAAGAGATTTCTGTAAATAACTCTTTTACTTTTGCTGACAGATTATCCAGTTCAATTTCCATTTTTTTATTATTTTCTCTAATCATTGCCTCCACAACTCCATTTTCAAGAGAACGTGAACCAATGGTTAAACGAAGCGGCACTCCTATTAATTCGGAATCATTAAACTTTACTCCTGCTCTTTCTTTACGATCATCTATTAAAACTTCCCAGCCTTCTGCTTTTAAGTTCTGATAGATTTCTTCTGATTTTTTCTGAACTGAATCATTATTACCTAAGGGCAGAATTATAATCTGATAGGGAGCAATAGCTTTAGGCCACTTAATTCCATACTGGTCATTATGCTGCTCAATTGCTGCAGCAGCCAGACGGGTAATCCCTATTCCATAACTTCCCATTACTATTGGCTGAGCTTTTCCGTTTTCATCCAGGTAATTAGCGCCCATATTTTCACTGTATTTAGTTCCCAGTTTGAAAATATGACCAACTTCAATTCCAGCTTTGATATTTAATTTACCCTGATCACATTTGGGGCATCTTTCTCCCCCTCTAACTGAGCGAAGATCAGTAAAGGCCTCAACCTCAAAATCTCTGCCGCTCTTTACATTTTTAAGATGATAATCTTTTTCATTAGCACCAACAATGGCTCCCGACATATTTTTAAGTCTCTGATCTGCAATTACCCGGACATCATCCAGATCAACCGGACCAATAAAACCAGGTACACTGTTAAAAAGCTCTACAAATTCTTTGTCGTCTGCAGCCCGCAGCTCATTTGCCTGCAGATAATTAGTTAATTTAATTTCATTTAGTTCATCTTCACCAGAAACTAAAGCTAATACTGCTTCTCCATCAGCGACAACTGCTACTGCTTTTATCATTTTAGCAGCTGGAACTTCCAGATATTCTTCCAGTTCACTGATTGTTTTAATTTCCGGAGTATATATTTTTTCAGCTTCTGCTTCAACTTCAAAGTCAATTTCAGTCTTTTGGGAAGTAGCTCTCTCAACATTTGCTGCATAATCACAGTGACTGCAGAAAGCAATTTCATCTTCTCCTGAATCAGCAAGGACCATAAATTCGTGTGAGTCTTTTCCACCCATAGCACCTGTATCTGCTTCAACTGCAACAGCTTCCAGACCGCATTCAGCAAAAATTCTCTCATAGGCATCATACATAGCCTGATAACTTTTATCCAGTCCTTCATAATCGATATCAAGGCTGTAGGCGTCTTTCATAATAAATTCACGGCCTCTCATTACACCAAAACGAGGCCTGATTTCATCTCTAACCTTAGTCTGAATTTGATATAAATTTAATGGTAAATCTTTATAAGAGCGGACTTCATCTCTAACTAAATCAGTTACAACTTCTTCATGGGTTGGACCCAGACAGTATTCGCGCGCCCTGCGGTCATTGAATTTAATCATTAATGGACCAAATTTATCCCATCGGTTGGAGTCCTTCCAAATTTTAGAGGTCTGCATAATCGGAAGCAGAAGTTCCTGTGCTTCACTGTTATCCATATGTTTTCTGCATATTTTTTCAATTTTCTTAATAACTCTATAACCTAAGGGAAGATAAGAATAAATACCTGAAGAATGTTTTCTCATCAAACCTGCTCTCAGCATCAGTTTATGGCTGACTACATCAGCCTCAGCTGGATCTTCTTTTAAAGTTGGTAAATATAATTTTGACATGCGCATCTTAAAAATCACTCCTATTTCTAATCGCTAATCATTTATTATTATTTTTATGCTCAACCATCTGATTTAAAAATTAAAGTTTATTTATTTCTTTTATTAATTCTTCTAAAAGCTGGTCCTCTTCGACTTTTTTGATAATTTCTCCGGACTTAAAAATTAAACCTGATTTAATTCCTCCTGCAACGCCAATATCAGCTTCTTTAGCTTCTCCTGGGCCATTAACAGCACAGCCCATAACAGCTACAGTAATCTCCTTATCAATTTTCATTAACTCTTTTTCTACTTTTTCTGCTAAATCAATTAAATCAATGTTGGTTCGACCGCAGGTGGGACAGGAAATAATCTCCACTCCCTTTTTTCTGATTCCCAGAGACTTTAAAATCTGCCAGCCTACATGGACCTCCTCAACTGGATCACCAGTTAAAGAAACCCTGATGGTATCACCCAGACCCTGAGTTAAAAGTGAAGCAATACCGGCAGCAGATTTAATTGTTCCTCTCCAGGGAGGTCCAGATTCGGTAATCCCAATATGGAAAGGATAATCAACCTTTTCTGCCATTAATTTATAGGCTGCAAGAGTGGTAGAGATCTGACTTGATTTAAGAGAAATCACAATCTGTCTAAAATCATTTTCTTCTAAAATCCTGACATTTCTGAGTGCACTTTCTACCATTGCCTCTGCTGTTGGGCCACCATATTTTTTTAATAATTCTGCTTCAATCGAACCAGAATTACTGCCAACTCTGATTGGAATATTATTTTCTTTACAGGCTAAAGCAACTTCTCTAACTCTCTCATCACTACCGATATTCCCCGGATTAATTCTTAAAGCATCAACCCCATTTTCAACTGCCATTAAAGCCAGACGATAATCAAAATGAATATCAGCTACCAGGGGAATATTAATCTTCTTTTTAATTTCTGATAGAGCACGAGCCGCATTTTTATCAGGAACTGCAGCTCTAATTATCTCACAACCCACTGCCTCCAGTTTTTTGATCTGCTTAACAGTAGATTCTATATTTTCAGTTTTAGTATTACACATTGACTGCACGGAAACCGGAGCTTCTCCGCCTACCGGCTGTTCAGCAAAGTTAACAACTTTAGTTTTTCTTCTATTATACATAATTCACCTCTGTAAATTATCACTAATCAACATAAAAACTTAATTTAGATTAAGCTAATTTGTTAAGTTACTTTATTATCAAAAGAAAGTACGCATCAGATCATTATAAATGATATAAATCATTAGAATCATTAAAATTGCAAAACCAACCAGATGGACATAACTTTCTTTACGTGGATCTACAGCCTTACCTCTAATTATTTCTATAAAAATAAATAGTAGTCTTCCTCCATCTAAAGCTGGAAAAGGTAATAAATTAATAATTCCTAAATTAATACTAATAATAGCTGTCCAGTTTAAAACATTTAAGATTCCTGTTCTTGCAGCCTGACCGATAATCGAAGCAATCATAATCGGACCACCAATATCTTCGGTAGAACTGTCTCTAAACATCTGTACAAATCCCATAATTGTCATTTTAAAAACCTGATAAGTCTGCTGTAATCCCATGGTTATTGAGCTAGTAAGGGATACATTATCTCTAATAAGTTGTGGATATATACCAATTACACCCCGCCCACTTTCTTCACTTAGAGCAGGTGTTAAACTAATCGTATTTACTTTTTTATTCCGCTGATAACGAATAGTTATTTCCTGATTGGCATTGGCTCTGATTAATTGGGACATTTCTTTCCAGCTGTTAATTTCCTGACCATTTATTGCCAGAATACGATCATTGGCTCTTAAACCAGCTTCTGCAGCTGGCTGTTCTGGTATTACTTCTCCCAGAACGGCTTCTTCTGTTGTAGAAGTTGGCACACCAAAGATGGCAAAAGCTAAAATAAAAATTAAGGCAGCAAGTAAAAAATTCATAATTGGCCCCATTAAGATTACCGCAAGACGATTAAAAGCTGATTTCTGAGTAAATAAACGTCCTTTTTCTTTTGCTCGGTCATAAATTTCCCTTTCTTCTTCGGGCATTGACTCATCAGCAGGAAATTCTCCCACCATATTGCAAAATCCACCAAGTGGAATTGCTCTAATAGAATATACTGTTTCTCCAGCTTTTTTAGATAACAATTTTGGACCAAAACCTAAAGCAAATTCGGATACCATTATATCGGACTTTTTAGCTGTAATGTAATGTCCAAATTCATGTATAAAAACTAAAATACCTAATACAATTATAAATGAAACAATAGTTAAAACCATTTTTTAATAACCTCCACAGCTAATCGACGAGCCTCCTGATCAGAGTTTAAGATAGCTTCTAAATCCGGATCTGAAATATTTTGATGCCGATCCAGAACTGAAGCAACAACTCGACTCATAGCTAAAAATGGGATTTCTCCCCTTAAAAAACTGTAAACTGCTGCTTCATTAGCAGCATTTAAAACTGCAGGAAAAGTTCCTCCTGCTTTACCGGCCGTATAGGCATATTTTAAATTAGGAAATTTATCAGTATCTGCCTGAAAAAATTCTAGAGCTTTAATTTTGTCAAGTTTTAAATTGTTACCCGCAGTTTTATTTCTTTCCGGATAAGTTAAACAATATTGAATTGGTATTTTCATATCAGCAGGTCCCATCTCAGCCAGTACTGTACCATCAACTAATCTAATCATAGAATGCACAATACTTTGTGGATGAACCAGAACCTTAATTTTATCATAAGGACAATCAAATAACCAGTGGGCCTCAATAACTTCCAATCCTTTATTCATCAGGGAAGCTGAATCAATCGTTATTTTACTACCCATTTCCCAGTTGGGATGATTAAGTGCATCTTCTACAGACACCTGAGTTAATTCTTCTCTGGAATAAGAAAAGAAAGGCCCACCAGAGGCAGTTAAAATAATCTCATCTAATTCCTGCTCATGCCCCTTTAGAAGTTGAAAAATTGCATTGTGTTCACTATCTACAGGCAGCAGCTTAATCCCTTTTTCTTTAACTAATTGGGTTAAAATAGGTCCCCCACTGACTAAACTTTCCTTATTTGCCAGTGCAATATCATTTCCAGCTTCCGCAGCTGCCACTGAAGGCTCAAGTCCGGCGAAACCAACTACTGCATTTAATAAAAGATCAACGTCCTCTGCAGCAGCAGTCTTTAAATTATTTTTACCAGCTAATACTTCTGTTTTCTGATTTTTCAATTTAGACTTTAGCCTAGCGGCCGCTTCCTGCTTTACAACCACTACAAATTCAGGTTGATATTTTTTGACCTGTTCAAAAAGAAGATCAATATTCTGATAGGCAGTTAAAGCCTTAACCTTCCAGTTTTTTAAATTATCTACTACTTCTAAAGTCTGGGTTCCAATTGAACCTGTAGAACCCAGAATTGTAATTTGTTTCATAAATTTCACCTCAAAAACTTCTATTTAAATTAATTTTTAATATCTATTAAATCAGAGTCAACAATTGCCTTAATTATAACTAAAAAAGTTGGACCGACAACAAAACCTATGGCTCCTAAAATTCTATATCCCGAGAAAAGAGCAATCATTGTTGCCAGTGGATGTAAGCCGAGGCTTTTCCCCATAATTTTACCTTCCGAAGCTGAGCGTACAACAGCTAGAAAAAGATGTAAAATAAATATAGCAAAAGCCTGAGAAAAGTTACTAAATATAATTGACATCACAATCCAGGGATAAAATAATAAAGCTGGTCCAATAATTGGAATTAAATCCAGTACTGCTGCTGCTACTCCTATAATTAAAGCATATTGATTACCTATTAATCTAACACCTACGCCGGCAACCACACCGGTGATGGAAATCAAGATCAACATAGCCCTAATATATCCAACTGCCGAACGGTTTAACTGAGTAAAAACATTTGCAATTTTAGGCTGCACCTCTTCCGGAAAAAGATTGATTAGAAATTCTTTAATATGATCTCGATCTCTGCTGATAAAAAAAGCAGCGATAAAAGCAATAAAAAGTACCATAAATAAACTTGGCAGTCTGGTCAAAAATTCTAATACAGAATTAATAACAGAAATTAAAGTATCCCTGACACCATTATATAATAACTGTAAATTACTGTTAATCGCATCGCGAACAGCATCAGATATTTCCCAGTTTTCCATAAATGTCTCAAACTGCTGGTTTTGTTCTGAAAACCATTGAATCTGGGAGTCTATGGAACGATAATCAGGTAAATTTTTAAGCAGCTTGTTTAATTCTAAATATCCCTGGGCACCACCAATAATAATAATTGTTACCAGAATTACTATTACTAAGATCAGTACACCAATCACTGTAAAGCCGCGGTGAATAGGAACTTTTTGATCTATATAATCTACAATTGGATTGATTAAACTTGCTATTACAGCTGCAATAATGAAAGGAGTGAAATATATGAATACATGTTCTAAAATAACCAAACTCAATAATAAGAATAAGAACATTAAAAAATATTTGATATACCATTTGCTAATTGTCATCTAATTCACCCCAGTAATAAAATTATAAAATAATAGGTAAATGGTGCTGTAAAAATGAAACTGTCAAAGCGGTCAAGTATCCCACCATGACCTGGTATAATAGTTCCTGTGTCCTTCACCTTAAAACTTCTTTTAATACAGGATTCAAATAAATCTCCCATAATTGCCACAACTGGAAATAGTAAAGCAAAAATAAAATAATAAATATTAAAAATTTCTAAAAAAATTGAAGCAAATATTATAAAGATTGCTGTTGTGAGAATACCACCAACTGCACCGGCAATAGTTTTATTCGGACTAATCACCGGAGCCATTGCTTTTTTACCAAATTTTTTACCAACAAAATAAGCCCCGGAATCGGTCAGCCAGGTGGCAATTAAAACCAACCATAAAGCACTGGTATTTACAAATATACCTTGATTAATATCTCTTAAAAAAACAGCAAAAGATAGACCGCCTCCAATATAGATAACTGAAAACAATTGATGGCTTAAATTTTGAATGAATTTCACTTCCTGATAATTATATAAATTATAAAGATAAAGTGCAAAAGTAATAATAAAAAATATAATTCCAGAAGGCAAATAATTAAAATTATTGGAAATAAGATAAACATTAAAAACAATTAATACAGCAGCTGCTGCAAGTATACTTCTTAACAATTTGGATTGAATTTCAAGCATTCGGCTGTATTCCCTAACTGCAAGCACAGTGATTATGCTGACGGTAATAAAAAAGGGCAGTGAACCTGCAAAAACTAAAAATATTAATAATAAAATACCTATAATTGCACTAATAATTCTTTTTTTAAGCATGATAACCACTATCACTTAAGCCGCCGAATCTTCTTTCTCTACTTTTAAATTCTTCAACAGCCTGTTTTAAATCTGATTCAGAAAAATCCGGCCAGAACTTATCTGTAAAATATAATTCTGCATAAGCTGACTGCCAGAGCAAAAAATTACTTAATCTCAAATCTCCACCAGTTCTAATCAATAATTCTATATTCTGCAGTTCTTTTCTGTATAAATAAGAGGCAAAATCTTTTTCTTCAAAATTATTTAATTCAATTTTTCCATTTTTATAATCTTCAGCTATTTTTTTGGCTGCATCAGTAATTTCTGCTCTACCACCATAATTAAAAGCAATATTTAAAGTTAAATTACTATTTTCAGCAGATCTGTTCTCGATATATTTAATCTCGTTAATTAAACTATTAGAAAGATTATTTTTTCTACCAAGAAACTGAACTCGAACTCCATTTTCTAAAAGCTCTTCTACTTCATTACGCATTGTTCGTTTCATTAAAGTTAAAAGAAAATCAACCTCTGCTTTTGGTCTTTTCCAATTTTCAGTTGAAAAAGCATACACAGTTAATGACTCAACTTTTAAGTTTACTGCAGCTTTTACTATTTTTTTAAGAGTTTTAACACCCTCCTTATGGCCGGAACTTCGGTTTTTATTTCTTTTTTTTGCCCAGCGACCATTTCCATCCATAATTATTGCAATGTTTTTGGGAGTATTCATTAAATCATCCCTTCCAATTAATTAATTACCCCCTAAAAAAGGGGGTATAAATTAGCTGTTATATTGAAAAGACCAGGTTATTAGGTAAAAACTTTTTTCTTTTTTTATTTTTAATACTCGTTTGATCCCTTTATTTTTAAGATTATCTTTATTTTGAAATGGAGGTTTTATTTCTTTTAATCTGTAATTAAACTGCTGTGCTTCCATAAATTCTACTGCTTTATCCAGTGGAGAAGCTAAAAGTTCAGAAAATTTCATTGCTCAAACTTCCATTATCTCTTCTTCTTTTTTCTCAACGATATTATCAAGTTTACCGATATATTCATCGGTTAATTCCTGCACATTTTCCAATCCCCGGTGCATATTATCCTCTGAGATTTCTCCCTCATCTTCTAACATTTCAAGTTCTTCGTTAGACTCTCTTCTAATTGCACGAATTGCAATTCTACCTTTTTCTGCTTTTTCATGCAGAATCTTAACCAGTTCTTTTCTTCTTTCCTCTGTTAACTGGGGAATATTAATTCTAATTACACTACCATCATTACTGGGGTTAAGGCCCAGGTTCTCCTGCATGATAGCTTTTTCAATAGTTTCAATATTATTTTTATCCCAGGGTTCGATTACTATCTGTCTGGCTTCAGGCGCAAAAACTTTAGCCATCTGCTGGATTGGAGTGGCTGCTCCATAATTGTTTGCCTTTATATTTTCCACAAGTGAAGGTCTGGCTCTACCAGTTCTAATAGTATTTAAATCTTTTTTGGTTTTTTCAAGTGTCTTCTCCATCTTTTTTTCTGTTTCTTTCATCACTTCTCTAAACATAAATTTGTCCTCCTCAGATTTAATTATTAACTAACAGAAGTTCCAATGTTTTCGCCGAGTAATACCCGTTTAATATTACCTTCTTTTTTAACAGCAAAAACTTTTAAGGGTATTTTGTTGTCCATACAGAGAGAAACAGCAGTAAAGTCCATTACTCTAAGAGAATTATTTAATAAATCAATATAGGATAAAGTCTCATGTTTTTGAGCATCTTGATTAATACTGGGATCAGAATCATAAATCCCATCAACATTTTTGGCCATTAAAATTACATCTGCAGATATTTCTGCAGCCCTTAGAGCAGCAGTAGTGTCCGTTGAGAAAAATGGATTCCCCGTACCTGCAGCAAAGATCACAACTCTTCCTTTTTCCAGATGTCTAATTGCACGACGGCGAATATAGGGCTCAGCAATCTGGCGCATCTCAATTGCGGATTGAACACGAGTTTCGATATCAAATTTTTCAATTGCATCCTGTAATGCCAGAGCATTAATTACAGTTGCCAGCATCCCCATATAATCAGCTGTGCCGCGGTCCATTCCTTTGGCACTACCAGCAATCCCTCTAAAAATATTACCTCCACCAACTACAACTGCCATTTCAACATTTGTAGTTTTGACAACATCACTAATTTCTGCCGCAATTTTTTTGATCATTTCGGGATCAATACCAAAACCGTTATTACCGGCCAGTGCCTCCCCACTAATCTTAAGTAGTATTCTTGAATAAACTGGTTTTTCCGTCATTATATAATTAACCTCCATTAAATATTATTCTTCAATTTTTAGCTAATTCCTTTTTTATAAGCAAATTTACTTAAAAAAAGAGAACACTCTCTCCAGTGCTCTCCTTTTTTAATTATTATTGATTTTTTGTCACAGCAGCAACTTCAGCAGCAAAGTCCTCTTCTTTCTTTTCAATACCTTCACCAATTTCGAAACGTGTAAACTGTTTAACTTCCATATTATTTTCTTCCAATACTTCAGCAACAGTTTTATCATCATCTCTAACAAATGGCTGCTCTAAAAGACAGACCTGGGTATAATATTTATTGATCTTACCTTCTACAATTTGATCAAGAATATGCTCAGGCTTACCTTCATTTAACATCTGTTCCCTATAAATTTTCTTTTCTTTTTCTATAGATTCTGAATCTACAGAGTCACGATCTAAAAATTCTGGATTGATTGCAGCAATATGCATTGCCACATCTTTAGCAGCTTGAGCTTTCTCCTCAGCAAATTCATTAGCAAATTCAACTAAAACACCAATTTTTCCACCCATATGGATATATCCAAATAAATAGCCATCAGTTTCGACTCTTTTAAATCTTCTTAA
The DNA here is from genome assembly GCA_041694515.1 of Halanaerobium sp. Lineage (GTDB taxonomy): Bacteria > Bacillota > Halanaerobiia > Halanaerobiales > Halanaerobiaceae > Halanaerobium. Next base: position 10,768 of record JASMSZ010000035.1, on the reverse strand, counting down.
ATTGATATTTTCACCGATGTTAGCAATAGCTGCTTTAATAACATCACTAACTGTGTCATTCTTATCTTTAAACCAGGCTTCATTTTCGACACTTTCTACATCTTCAGCTTCACTCTGCATTAAATGCTCCGAAATATCAGAAACAAGGGACTGAAAGTTATCATTTTTAGCAACAAAATCAGTCTCAGAGTTAACCTCAACTAAAACACCTTTTTTGCGATCATCACTTATATTTAAGCTTACTAATCCCTCAGCAGCAACTCTACCTGCTTTTTTAGCAGCAGCTGCCATACCTTTTTCTCTTAAGTGCTCAACAGCAGCTTCAATATCGCCGTCGACTTTATTTAGAGCTTTTTTGCAGTCAAGAACACCTGCACCGGTACGGGAACGAAGCTCTTTTATGTCTTTCATTGTAACGCCCATTTATTAAAACCTCCTATAATAACTTTTGAAATAATATTAATCATTTTGCTTAGTATTTTAATAACATTTATTAATTGATATTTACTATTTTGAGTTAAATATAATTAAAATTATGCTAGAAAAAAGCGCTGCAAAGCATAAAAACTTTACCAGCGCTTTTTATTAAGTCTTAATTATTCAGCAGTATTTTCTTCAACTTCAGCTTCTTCTGGTTTGGCTTCAGCTTCCTGTCTACCCTGCTTTCCAGCAAGTACTGCGTCAGAAATAACACTGGTAATCAATTTGACAGCTCTAATAGCATCATCATTACCAGGAATGACATAATCTATCAGATCTGGATCACAGTTTGTATCTAAAATTGATACAATTGGGATATCCAGTTTTCTAGCTTCAGAAACTGCGATATCTTCTTTTCTGGCATCTGTAATAAAGATTACATCTGGTAAACCATTCATATCTCTAATTCCACCAAGGAATCTCTCAAGTTTATCATGTTCTTTGTTTAACTCGATAACCTCTTTTTTAGGAAGAACTTCAAAAATTCCTTCTTCTTCCATTTGCTCGATTTCTTCTAAACGATCAATACGTTTTTTGATAGTATTATAATTTGTCAACATACCACCTAACCAACGCTGATTAACATAAGGCATTCCGCATTTTTCAGCTTCTTTTTTAACGGTCTCCTGTGCCTGACGCTTAGTTCCAACAAACAATACATTTTTCCCCTGAGCAGCCTCATCCTTAACAAAGTTATAAGCTTTATCAATTAACTTAACTGTCTGCTGTAGGTCAATAATATAAATTCCATTTCTTTCGGTAAAAATATATTGTTTCATCTTTGGGTTCCATCTTTTAGTCTGATGACCAAAATGAACACCCGATTCGAGGAGTTGTTTCATATTTACAACTGACATAACTCCTGCACCTCCTTTCTGGTTTTAGCCTCCGACAGCATCAACTCTAAACACAACTGTATAAAATACAGCACCAGCATTTAGATCAACTATCGTGTGTATTTTGCCACAAAAAAGTATACCATAGACTCAGAATTTAATCAAGCCTTTTTCTAATAATTATTTTTTCTATAGTAGTTAAAAGGCTCCTCAGATAATGAGAGGAGCCTGCAAAATCAACCTAATTACCAAAATTATCCTTTAACCTTTTCTAATTCATCTAATAGATTATCATTAAGGACTTTAATATATGTTCCCTTCATTCCTAACGAACGTGATTCAATTACACCAGCACTCTCAAATTTTCGTAAAGCATTTACAATAACAGATCTGGTTATACCTACTCTATCCGCTACTTTACTTGCTACTAATAGACCTTCTTCTCCATCTAATTCTTCAAAAATATGTTCAATAGCCTCTAATTCAGAATAAGATAAAGTATCAATCGCTATTTGAACTGCTGCTTTTTTGCGGGCTTCTTTTTCTATTCTCTCACTGCGGGAACGCAAAATTTCCATTCCTACAACTGAAGCTCCATATTCTGCTAATACTAAATCTTCATCATCAAATGGTGATCCATAACGAGCTAAAACTAAAGTTCCCAGTCTATCTCCTCCACCAATAACTGGAACTATAGTTGTTAATTTATCTTCAAATAAGCAGTCTTCACCATCAGCAAAAACACACTTGCCATCTTTTTGTTCAATATTAGACCTGGTCTCCCTAATTCTTAGTAAACCATTATTATATTCCTCTGGAAATGCTCCCAGATCAATAACTTTTTCTTCCATAATCTCACATTCAAAATCATCAAGAAGACTATAACCTAAAATTTTCCCTTTTTTGCTGGCCACATATACATTACACCTTACAGCCTCTTTTAAAACATAAGCCATATCGGAAAAATCTACTGCATTCCCACCTGTTCTCTGTAATAATCGATTAATCTTTCGGCTTTTTTCTAATAAACTACCCATTTCAATCTCCTCCATTTTCTGTTTTGAAATTATAAAATATATTTACTTAAGTCTTTATTTGCTACAACATCTTTCAATTTATCATTAACATAATCTACATCAATTTCAATTTCCTGTTCAGCTAAAGTTGGTGCTTCAAAAGAAAGATCCTCCAATAATTTTTCCATTATTGTATGCAGCCTTCTGGCTCCGATATTTTCAGTTTCTTCGTTAATATCATAAGCAAAACTGGATATTTCTTCTATAGCATCTTCAGTAAAGTTAATCTTTATACCCTCAGTCTCTAATAATGCCTTGTACTGTTTAACCAGAGAGTTCTGTGGCAGCAGCAGTATATCCTTAAAATTATCTCGGCTGAGGCTGTCTAAATTGACTCTCAGGGGAAATCTACCCTGAAGCTCTGGTATTAAGTCTGCTGGGGAAGAAACATGAAATGCTCCTGCAGCAATAAACAAAATATGATCAGTTTTCACCGAACCATGTTTGGTACTTACAGTTGAGCCTTCAACAATCGGTAGAATATCTCTTTGTACACCCTGTCTTGAAACTTCAGGACCGGATCCTGATTCTCTCCCTGCTATCTTATCTATTTCATCTAAAAAGATTATTCCATCTTCCTCAACTGTTTTTATCGCTTCTGACTTAACCTGATCCATGTCAATTAATTTTTGAGCTTCTTCGTCTCTGAGCATTTCTTTAGCCTGAGCAATAGTTACTTTTTTCTTCTGTTTTTTATTTGGGAAAATATTTCCCAGCATATCTTTAAAATTAATACCCATTTCTTCAACTCCGGAACCGGAGAAGACATCCATCATTTGAGTATTATTTTCTTCTACTTCAATTTCTATTTTTTGATCATCCAGCTTACCATCTTTAATTCTCTGGTACATCCGTTTTTTTCTGGCAGCAATCCGTTCATCTACATCATCTGTTTTTTTATTGATATCATCGACCAGATTAGAATAGTAATCATCTTTGTTTTTCTTTTTACCGGGAAGCATATGGTCTACAATCCGCTGAATTGCCTGTTTCTCAGCCTCGATTTCAACTTCTTCCATTTTAGCTCCTTTGACCATTCTAATTGCCGATTCTGTAAGATCTCTAATCATCGATTCCACATCACGACCTACATAACCTACTTCAGTAAACTTAGTTACTTCTATTTTGATAAAAGGTGCTCTGGCAATTTTAGCAAGTCTGCGAGCAATCTCAGTTTTGCCAACACCAGTTGGTCCAATCATCAGAATGTTTTTCGGAATAATCTCATCTTTCATCTCATCTTTAACCAGTTTTCTTCTATACCTATTTCTTAAGGCAATAGCTACTGATTTCTTTGCTTTTTCCTGTCCAATTATATATTTATCCAATTCAGCAACAATTTCTTTTGGGGTTAATTGATTATTCACCTGCTTCAGACTCACCTCCATTTATCTCCTCTAAAGTAATATTTTCGTTAGTATAAATACAAATAGAAGCCGCTATTTTGAGTGCTTCACTGGCGATATCCCCGGCATTCAGGCTTTGGCCATGATTTGATAATGCTATTGCAGCCGCTCTTGCATAAGGGCCACCAGAACCAATAGCAGTAATCCTGCCATCAGGTTCAATCACATCACCATTACCTGAAATAATAAGGATTTCCTCCAGATTTGCAACAATTAGCAAAGCTTCAAGTTTTCTTAAAATTTTATCTGTCCGCCATTCTTTGGCCAGCTCAACTGCTGCCCTCTGCAGACTTCCGTGATACTCTTCCAATTTACCCTCAAATTTTTCAAAAAGAGTAAAAGCATCTGCAGATGTACCGGCGAATCCAGCTAAAATTTCACCATTATATAATCTTCTGACTTTTTTGGCTGTACTTTTCATAACTGTATTACCCAGAGTTACCTGTCCGTCTCCAGCCAGGGCCATACAACCATTATGTTTTACTGCAACTATAGTAGTTGCTTCGAAATCTGTAATTGACAATTTAGAACCTCCTTTACTTATAATCTTATATTTTTAAATTGTCACATGATTCAAAATATTTTAATCTATTTTGTTTATATTACCATGAAAAGATCAAAAATGTCAAGTTAATGCTCTTAATTTCACAATATTTTAACCATATTCTAATCTTTTTACATATTTTAGCGTTTAATTTTATTAGTTAAAATTATTATTGTAAACGCTTTCTTGAACTGATTTTAAAGGCTTCCTTCAAATTTAAATTACTTAAAATTTGAAGAAAGCCAGATAAATAAATATTATTCTGCTTTTTCAGTATGTCCACATTCTTTATTGGTACATTTATAGTGTTTTCCTTTAGCTTTAGTTGTTTTTTCAACCATTAAACTGCCGCATTCAGGACATGGTTTTTTAACTGGTTTATTCCAGTTCATAAAGTTACAGTCTGGATAATTACTGCATCCATAAAAAGTTCTCCCTTTTTTAGAAGTTCTTTCTATGATCTCGCCATCATCACATTCCGGACAGTCAACACCAGTTTTAATTAAATATGGTTTGGTGTTTTTACATTCAGGGTAACTGGAGCAGGCTAGAAATTTACCATAACGGCCGTACTTAACTACCATTGGACTACCGCATTTTTCACAGACTTCATCAGTTTCTTCAACAATCTGAACACTCTCCATATTTTCTCTTGCATTTTCCAGACGCTGATAAAATGATTCATAAAAATCTCTCAATATTTTTTTCCAGTCTTCATTCCCTTTTTCTATTTCATCCAGTCTTTTTTCTAATCCTGCTGTAAATTCAACGTCAGTTACATCAGGAAAATAATCAGTTAATAGTTCAGTTACAGTTTCCCCAAGTTCTGTTGGTTTAAAATAGCGGCCTTCTTTTTCTACATAATCCCGGGACTCTATTGTAGATAATGTTGGAGCATAGGTACTCGGACGACCAATTCCTTCTTCTTCTAGAGTTTTTACAAGTGTAGCCTCCGAATATCTGGGAGGAGGAGTTGTAAAATGCTGTTCAGGATTTGTTTTTAATAAACTGTATTTATCTCCCTTTTTTAAAACTGGAAGGTCAATATCATCTTCTTTTGCTTTCCCAGTTAAAATTAAATGGCCGGGGAATAAGAGGCGAGAACCGCTAACTCTGAACTTATATTTTTCTCCAACCTTAAACTGGGCAGAAATACTTTCGTAAAGAGCCGGACTCATCTGACTGGCAACAAATCTTTTCCAGATTAGATCATATAATTTATACTGATCTTTGGATAAATGTTTTTTCATTTTCTCAGGTGTTCTTTGAGTATCAGTAGGCCTGATAGCCTCATGTGCATCCTGAGTATTGGAATTCTGCTTCGATTTTTTCTTTGAACTTTTCAAAAATTTGTCTCCATATTTATTTAGAATGTAATCTTTAGCACCGTTTTTTGCCTCATTAGAAAGTCTGGTACTGTCTGTTCTGATATAGGAAATCAGACCAACTGTACCTGAACTTCCAATATCTATACCTTCATATAACTGCTGAGCCAGATACATTGTCTTTTTAGCAGTATAATTAAGTTTATTAGAAGCCCGCTGCTGTAAAGTGGAAGTTGTAAATGGTGACTTAGGATTTCTTCTTCTTTTACGTTTTTTTACTTTAATTATTTCAAAATCCTGACCTTTGATATCAGTAATAACCTGATCAACTTCTTCTTTACTCTCTATCTTAAACTTTTTATTATTAATTCTGTATAAATCTGCCTTTAATTTTTCGTCTTTTTCATTTTTTAAATCAACTTCCAGACTCCAGTATTCTTCCTCATCAAAATTTCTGATTTCTTCTTCTCTCTCACAGATTATTTTAACTGCAACAGTCTGTACTCTACCGGCACTTAAGCCTTTGCGTACTTTTTTCCATAACAGAGGACTTAAGCGATATCCCACCAGACGATCCAGCAATCTCCGGGCCTGCTGGGCATCTACCAGATTTTTATTTATTGTGCGTGGGTTTTTAATTGCATTCTGAATTGCAGTTTTAGTTATTTCATTAAATTCTATTCTATTATTATCCTCATCAGATAATTTTAAGGCATAAGCTAAATGCCAGGAAATAGCTTCCCCTTCTCTATCAGGGTCAGTTGCAAGGAAAACATCCTCACTTTTTTTGGCTGCTTTTCTTAATTTACTTAAAGTTTTTCCCTTTCCCCGAATAGTTATATAATTTGGTTCAAAATCATTTTCTAGGTCTATTCCCAATTTACTTTTTGGTAAATCACGGACATGACCCATTGATGCTTCAACTTTATAATTTCTGCCTAAAAACTTCTTAATTGTCTTTGCCTTTGCAGGTGACTCTACAATTACTAAATTCTTCTTTTTCTTTGCCATTAAATTGATACCTCCAGTAAACCTTTAGTTTACTCTCTGTTGTTTTAAAAGATTGCTGTCAAATTCATTAATCTCAGCTGAAATCGTCAGCATTAATTCTGAATCATCTACAACATCATTAATAATATCCCAGACCAGATCAGCTTTTAAATCATCAACACTTGCAATCTGCATCATTCTATAAATAATAATTTCTAGTTCATCTGCCGATAAAATACCAAGTCCATTCAATTTATAAATTATAGCTTTAATTTCATTACTAAAATAAAAATTTTCTACTTTAGTAAAAACTCTATTATAACCACTTGGCATCTCATAATCAATATAAAAATCACGATCTTCAACAGAAATCACTTCACTAAATATAACTTCAAATGCTTCACTAATATTTTCAATTGTATAACCCTGGTCTTCTAATTCAATTATAACATCTTCCTGTTTCCGCCAGAGATCCTCATCATTCAGCATTTTATGGATAAGAATACTTAAGATTTCTATAACTTTTTTATTCATATTATTCTGGCATTTCTGCCGATTAGGCCTCCCTATCATAAAAAAATCTTTAACTAGTATATTATTATATTGGTTTAAGGAGATTTTGTAAACCCTTAAATTGATATTTTTTCCCTTTTAAGCGAATTATAAGATTCATTAACTCTAATTTTACCAGTATTTGATCAACTTTTTCTGAAGTCAAATTACTCAATCTAACCAGATCATTATAGTATATTTCAATCTCATGTTGAAAGAGTTTTAGGATTTTAATTTCATCTGAGTTAAGGCTGGGATAAACTTTATTGGATAATTCATCAGTTTCCACAAATTCATTCTGTTCTTTATTTTTCTGCAAATATCTACTTAAATAATCTATAATATCACTTACTTTTGTAAAAATTGCTGCCCCTTTTTTGATCAGTCTATTACAGCCAACTGAATTAGGGCGGTCAATATTTCCTGGTACAGCCATAATATCTTTTCCCTGTTCCAGAGCATAATCAACAGTAATTAGAGTTCCACTCCTGGCTCCAGCCTCAACTACTAAAATCAAATCGGAGAGTCCGCTTATAATTCTGTTTCTTCTGGGGAAATTATTAGCCCGGGGAGCAACTCCCGCGTTAAATTCTGTTAACATTAGACCTCGATCAATTATTTTTTGAGATAGCAATTTATTCTGAGAGGGATAGAGATAATTAAAGCCATTCCCCAAAACTGCTGTAGTAATTCCACCATCTGCTGCTAATGCTCCCTGATGAGCAGTGCTGTCAATCCCCCTGGCCAGACCACTAATAATATTTACACCTTTTTTAGCCAGCTCTGAAGCAGTTTTGCCTGCGATTTTTCGACCATAAAGGGTTGAATTTCTGGAACCTATAATTGCAACAGCAGGCAGCTGAAAGTTTAAGCAGCCTTTATAAAAAATAACAGGTGGAGGATCATAAATATCTTTTAAACTACCCGGATATCGATCATTATATAATGTAAGATAATTAATATTCTCTTTTTTTAACTCAGCTTCAATCTCCCGGGGCTTAAAATCCTTTTTATGATCATTAAAGTTTTTTATCTTAAAATTTGTTAAACCCAGATTTTTTAGCTGCTGTTTATTTAAAGACCACATTTCTTCTAGTTTGTTCAGTTTGTTTATTAAATCAATAATCGTTCTGGGACCAAATCCACTTAACTGATTTAAGAAAATTATTACCAACTCGTTTATATCCATAATTTACCTCCTTAATTTTAATTATATTATATATCCAAATTTTGTTAAAAGCAAATTTTAATTTACTCACATTATTCACTTGAATTTTCTGGCTAATACAGGAAATGATAGATTGTTCTTGAATATATAACTAATAGAAGTTATTCATAAATTAGCTTTAACAATTAAGGAGGTAAATTTATTGCTCAAATCTACTAAATATAATACAATCCTCTACTTTTTAAGTATACTGGCATTTATCATGGGCTTTATTATAGTAATTCCATTAGTTCTTGCCTTTATCTATCAGGATGGAGATAGTATTTATCAGGCATTTTACTATACTATTATTATTTCTCTAATCACAGGCACTATTTTAAAACTGCCCACTGATCCAGAAAACATTTACATAGATTTAACAACTGCTATGTTATTATGTGCTGCAGGCTGGATCATTGTTTCTATTTTAGGTGCTCTTCCCTTTATGATTGGAATGGAAAAATCTTTTATCGATTCCTTCTTTGAAGCAGTTAGCGGCTTTACTACTACTGGAATTACTGTTTTTACCGGTCTGGATTTGATGCCCAAATCAATAATTTTCTGGAGAAGTTTAATGCAGCTTTTAGGTGGATTGGGAATTTTAACTTTTTTTCTTTTAATTTCTACCAGAGCCAAAGGCGAAACCTGGCAGCTTTTTAGTGCAGAAAGCCATAAAATTAATGTTTCCAGACCAGTACCTAATGTATTTAAAACTGTAAAAATACTCTGGATGATTTATTTAGGTTTTATGCTGCTGGAGAGTATTATCTTAATTTTACTCGGATTATCTGTTTTCGATGCTTTAACCCACAGTTTTACCACTTTATCAACCGGTGGTTTTTCTCACTATGATGCCAGTATCGCTCATTATGCAGATAGTGGATATTCTAATTATATTTTAATTGAATATGTAATAACATTTTTTATGTTTCTGGGAGGAGTTAACTTCTTACTTCACTATAGATTTTTTACTAAAGATTACGAAAGTATTAAAAAGAATAGTGAATTAAAAACTTTTGTTCGATTAATTTTATATTCAACAATTTTTATTAGTATTTTAATTATAGTTTTAAAGACAGCCAATAATTTTGGGGCTGAAGAAATTTTTCGCAAAACGATTTTTCAGATTACTTCTATCATTACTACAACAGGATTTGGAACCCATAATATTAATTCCAGCTTTTTCCCAGCTGCTGCCAGACAGATATTTATCGTGTTTATGTTAATCGGTGGTAGTGTAGGGTCCACTTCTGGAGGAATTAAGGTAATGCGTTTGAATATTTTGGGCGGCTTGTTTAATCGGGAAGTTAAAAAAATATACTTACCTAATCATGCCGTTTTACCTGTCACACTTGATAAGAGTATCATAGAAAATGATGAAATAAATAAATTAACAGGCTTATTTTCTTTCTGGCTATTTTTAATTATAATTGGCGGCATAATCACTTCTATGTTTTCTGATCTTAACGGCTGGCAGGCGTTTTCCGGAATGTTTTCCGCTATGGGAAATATAGGACCATTTTTCTTTTCTGTAGAAAAAATGGCCTCTCTCTCCCCCGTTATTAAAATAACTTATATCATTGGGATGCTGGCTGGAAGATTAGAAATTCTGCCGATTATAATTTTATTTACTAAAAAAGCCTGGGAAGAATAAATAATAAATTTAAGCTCTAACTATGGAGGTAAAAAAATGTATATAATTATTGCTGGTGGAGGTATTGCAGGAAGAAACTTAACAAAAAGTTTAGTTCAAAAACATGATGTTATTGTAATAGAAAAAGATCAAAATGTTGCTGAAAAAATATATAGTCGTTATGGTGCAGTAACTGTACTGGGTAGTGCAACCAGAATTGATATCTTAAAAGAAGCCGGTATAGCAAAATGTGATGTTGCAATCGCAGTAATGAGAGATGATGCAGATAATTTATCTTTTTCTCTGCTTGCTAAAAACTTTGGAGTAGAAAAAATTCTGGTAAGAATGAGGGAACCGGAATACGAAAATGCCTATCAGATGGCTGGAGCAACAAATATTGCTGCTACCATGGAGTTAATTGTAGACCGCTTTATTACAGATATTGAAGAACCTGATGTCCGAAAAGTGGCATCACTTGGTGATGGTAAAGCTGAGGTTTCAATTCTAACTATTCCACCTGATTCGAGGATTTCCGGAATGAAAATCTCAGAAATTGTAAGTCAAAAAAACTTTCCCGAAAATTGTGTCATTGCAGGAATATTCGACAAAAAACAGGATAGATATATTGTACCCAGGGGAAATAGAGAAATTTTTGCCGGCAATCAGGTCTTTCTGGTAGCATCTAAAGATGATATGGAAAGAGCAGCCAACTTTTTACT
>JASMSZ010000034.1:0-45492 GCA_041694515.1 Halanaerobium sp. | reverse complement strand
TTGGTGACCCTGTATTTGATAAATGTGAGGCACTGCTGGCACGAGCGATCATGTCAATTGGAGCGGTTAAGGGAATAGAAATTGGCAGTGGTTTTGATGCTGCAGAAATGACAGGCTATGAACATAATGATTTTTATAGATATCATGAGAAAAAAATTAATAAACTAACAAATAATGCAGGAGGAACACTTGGCGGAATAACTGATGGCAGCGAAATTTTATTAAAAGCTGCAGTCAAACCAACCCCTTCGATTGAGAAGACACAGAAAACTGTAAACAAATCTGGGAAAAATATTGATTTAAATATTCATGGTCGACATGATCCAATAATTGTACCCAGAGCTGTGGTTGTAGTCGAAGCAATGGCTGCTTTAACTTTAGTTGATCTTCTTCTTAAAAACATGTGTTCTAGAATGGAATATATTAAAAAAGTTTTTAATTGATTAAGTTAGACTGACTGAAAGTAAGTATTTTACAGAAACGATTACTATAGATAAAGCTGGAAAGTTAATTCGTTCTGAAATAATGACATTTACAACACCACAAATTGAGCAAGAAGATGTTGAAGAAAACCAGGCTTTGATTGAAAAAGGTGCTGAAATAACTGCTGTTAGCAGCAATTTTGGTAATGATATTTCAGGTCCTTTTGGTGCTTTAAATGCAATAGATGGAGATCTAGGGACTGAATGGTCATCTCAGGGAGAAGGAGATGAAGCCTGGATAGAAATAAAACTAAAATAAAAAATGAAAGTTACTGGATTTGGATTCTGGTCGCGAACAATGGGGGATACTGGTGAAATCAGAATACTTAATACTTAAAGTTTTAACTGGTGATGGCAAAAATTTAGGAACTTTTACTATAGCTGACTAATTTGAGGTGAATTTTTTTGAAATTAGATTATGATTTTTATCAAAAAGATGCAGTTTCAGTTGCTAAAGACCTTCTAGGTAAAATTTTAGTCCGAAAAATTAAAGAGAAACAAATAAAAGTAAAAATAGTTGATACAGAAGCATATATGGGAGCTGAGGATAAAGCTTCTCACGCCTATAATAATCGGCAGACTAAGAGAACTAAGACAATGTTTGGTAGAGCTGGAGTAGCCTATATTTACTTAATCTACGGTATGTATCATTGTTTTAATATTGTGACTGCAGAAGTAGATAATCCCCACGCTGTATTAATCAGAGCAGTTGAGCCGGTTGAAGGATTACAATTTATCAAAGAAAACAGAAAGATAAAAAGTGAAAAAATTGAGTATTTGACCAATGGCCCGGGTAAATTGTCACAGGCATTAAAAATTGATAAAAGTTTAGATGGCTGTAATCTGGTAAAAAGTAATAAATTATATCTAATTAATAATAAGGATGAAAATATTAAAATTGAAGCAGCACCCAGAGTAAATATAGACTATGCTGAAGAATATAAGAATAAAAAATGGCGCTTTTATATCAAAGAAAATAAATTTATTTCTCAATCTTAATAATAAATTGGTCAGGATAACTTAAAATTTTTAGGACTTATGCAGGATAATTAAAGTTTTTCTAAAAGTAATAAAATAAGATAGTGAGATTTATACTTTTAGCAGTAAATAAGAAAGTAATATAATTTTAAAAGGAGTTGATATTTATGAAAATTATTGATTTATTTGAACTAGATGAAAATGCTGAAGTTTTAAATAAAAAAGAAGTTAAAAGTGATACTTATAGTCAACTTAAATTATTCACTGAGGATTATAAACAAATAGAAGATAATGATTTTAACATTTCCGGCCAGTGGATAGTTATAGATGAATCGCTGGAAATTAATAATAAATATTTAAATTATGTAAAATATGAAGACAAAGAGATTACCTGGATTAAACTGCCGGAAAAATATGTAGAAGAAAATTATATGGTTAATTATGAAGCTGATGATTTTTGTCCCTTGGGAATTGATGTCTTAATTAAAGAAGATGGATATCCATTGGGGGTGATATCCGGTTGTGATTCTATTAAACAGGCTAAGGTAGATAATAATTTGGATGGTCATAATTATAAAGGTGATTTAGGAATAAAACTCAACAATGATTACTTTTTAACATTTAATCAAGAAAGTGATGAATTTAAAATAGTTAAAACAAATGTTGACTGGGATAGAGGAAGAAGAACAATTTAAAGGATTCGAAGTAAATACTGATAAGTGACTTCATACAATATAAGTAGTATAATATAGAGAAAGGATTTTTAGTAATGGCAGAATTTAAAGATTTTATGAAATTAGATATTAGAGTTGGCAAAATAACCATGGTTGAAAAATTTGAAAAAGCTAATGACCCCACTTATAAGCTCTGGCTTGATTTTGGGGAAAAGATTGGAGAAAAGAAATCCAGTGCTCAAATCACCGATTTATATACCCCAAAAGATTTAATAGGAAAACAGGTGCTGGCAGTTGTCAATTTTCCTCCAAAACAAATTGCAGATTTTATGTCAGAAGTTTTAGTTTTAGGTGTTTATGGTAAAAATGGAGTGGTTTTAATTGAGCCTGATAAAAAAGTTGAACCAGGTTCTAGATTAGGATAAATATGGTATTGGTAAAAAAGTGATAATTATCACAGATATTAACACTTGTAGAAATGATGATAGATAGAGCTGAATCCAGTTATAAGATTGGATTGTTAAAAATTACTGTCTTACTGTCTATCGCCATAAGTATTTTTTATATTAAAACCAAAAAATATTAGGATGTGATTTTGTGTTTTTATGGCAGATAGGAGATTATCTAACAACATCATTATTATTTATACGAACTAAAATTAAAAATAAAAAAATTGCTGATAACTTACAGGTAAAAAAGTATTGTTACGGAGAAAACAAAAGACAATATCTATTATGGTATAACTCCCAATCTGAAAATCAACGCAATAATATTATTTTTTTTATACATGGAGGAGGCTGGAATAAAGGTAATCCTGAATTTTTTAAATTTATAGCAGATTACTTTACTAAACTTGGGTTTATAACAGTTATGCCAACCTATAGATTAGCACCTGATTTTCAATTTCCCGATCAAGAAATTGATGTTTTTAAAGCTCTAAAAAAGACTCTGGAAATTATAGAAAAAACATCTTTGGGTAAAAAAATAATTATTGCTGGACAATCAGCTGGCGCTCATCTTGGTGCTTTACTCCTTTTAAATAATAAACTGCAGAAAGAATATAAAATAAATAAGGATCTCTTTACCGGTTTTTTATCTATCAGTGGACCTCTTGATCTTTCTCGTCCCTGTAGAACTATAAGAGCCGAAAAATATCTATCCGGCTTTATTCCAACATTGCAAAAAAGAAAAAAAGCAAATCCTATTAATTATATTCGACCAGAATTTAAAACTCCTATATTTTGCCTTCATGGCGCAAAAGATCCTTTAGTTCCCATGGCCCATTCTATTGATTTTGTAAATAAAATAAAATCAAAAACTCAGGCAGAAACTAAATTAAAAATCTGTGAGAATAAACATCACTCTGATCTGACAGATTTATTTTTTAAAAAAGGATCAGCAGCAAACAGGGAAGTAAAAGAATGGCTGCTAAAAATAGATAATTTAATTTAGATATAATGATCTTAATAAATCTTATTGAAATCTTAATAAGTTGACAGCTGACAAAATTTCTGCTAAACTTTTATTAAATTCAAAAATTTGAGATGGAGGATGAGAGAATGGAAAAGAAGAGTAGAGAAGAGAAGAGAGATGGTTTTTTTGGTGATTTTGGTGGGAGTATTGTACCACCGGAATTAGCAGATGTTTTAGAGGAATTAAAAGAAGCCTTTTATGAAATAAAGGATAATCCAGATTTTAAAGAAGAACTTGCATATTTATTTAAGGATTATGTGGGTAAACCAAGCCCTTTATATTTTGCTAAAAGTTTAACGAAAGAGGCTGGAGGAGCAAAAATATATTTAAAACGAGAAGATCTAAACCATACCGGGGCTCATAAAATTAACAACTGTATCGGTCAGGCTTTACTTGCCCGCAAAATGGGTAAAAAAAGAATTATTGCCGAAACTGGAGCCGGCCAGCATGGTGTAGCAACAGCAACAACCTGTGCCTTATTTGATATGGACTGTATAATTTATATGGGTGAGGTAGATACTAAAAGACAGGCCTTAAATGTATTTAGAATGGAACTTTTAGGTGCAGAAGTTAAGCCTGTTACTGCTGGTGATGGTACACTTAAAGATGCTGTAGATGAGGCTTTAAAAGATTTTGTACAAAATGCAGATGATACTTTTTATATGCTGGGTTCTGCAGTTGGTCCAGATCCATATCCAACAATGGTTAAAGAATTTCAGTCTGTTATTGGAAAAGAAGCAAAGTCTCAAATCTTAGAAAAAGAAGGTAAATTACCTGATTATATAATTGCCTGTGTTGGTGGAGGTAGTAATTCAATTGGACTTTTTGCTCCTTTTATAGAGGATGAGGAAGTAAATATTTTGGGTATTGAGCCTGGAGGTACAGGAGATAAACCAGGACAGAATGCTGCTCCATTAACTTATGGTAAACCAGGAGAACTACACGGATTTAAAAGTTATGTCTTATATGAAGATGGGGATGTAATTTCTCATACTCATTCTATAGCGGCAGGACTTGATTATCCAGGAGTAGGTCCAGAACACAGTTTCCTTAAAGATTCCGGAAGAGCTGAATATACAACTGCTTCTGATCAGGAAGCCCTGGATGCTTTTCACTTATTATC
This sequence comes from Halanaerobium sp., assembly GCA_041694515.1. Lineage (GTDB taxonomy): Bacteria > Bacillota > Halanaerobiia > Halanaerobiales > Halanaerobiaceae > Halanaerobium. The sequence goes on along the minus strand of JASMSZ010000034.1, from coordinate 40,762 downwards.
AGAAAAAGAAGGAATCATTCCAGCCTTAGAAAGTGCCCATGCTGTTGCTGGAGGAATGAAAGTAGCTGCTGATTTAGATAAAGATCAGATAGTTATAATTAATCTTTCCGGCCGTGGAGATAAGGATGTAGCTCAAATTAAAGAATTACATGAAAATGGAAAACTGAAATAATTATAGAATTTAATATTTATCAATCAAGGCTGAATATTTCTCTAAAGATATATTCAGCCTTTTTACAGTTAGTAATTTGTATTTAACTGTATAATTATAGTTTGCTCATCTAACATTCAAAAACTTAAGTAGAGGTGAAGATAAATGAGAAAAGTTACTTTTGATCAGGTATTAAATGAGTATAAAGAAGTTCTGCCCAAAGGAGTATTTCTAACAACAAAAGATGATCAAGAAATTAATACAATGACAGTGGGCTGGGGAACTACTGGTTTTATCTGGAATCAGGACATTTTGATGGTGCCGGTAAGAAAATCACGCCACACACATCAGCTGATAGAAAATAGTAAGTATTTTACTGTCAGTGTACCACTAAACGGCCAACTAAAAAAAGAACTGCAGTTTTGTGGAACTAAGTCCGGGAGAGATTATAATAAAATTAAAGAATTGAATTTAGAGCTGGCAGAGGTTAAAGAATGTAATGTCCCGATTATTAAGGGTAATGATCTGCACTTTATCTGTAAGATAAAATATCAGCAGGATATGCTGGAAGAAAATTTAGATAAAGCTGTTTCAGAAAAAAATTATTCCAATCAAGATATGCACACATTTTATTATGGAGAAGTTGTGGCAGTTTATAAAGAAGAATAGAGAAAGTTATATTTTTAAAGATTTCACTTAACTTAGATATTAGAATAAAAAATATAATAAAGCAGAAGCTCTAGAAGCAAAAAGTTTTCGCTGGTATGAGGATTTGATCAGCTTTTTAATTTATGGACGTCCAGAGAAAAAGGATAAAAAGCCTGATTTTGACTCATTTCAGCGGAAATTTCTTTTTTTGAATAAAACTTCGTAAAATTACTATTTTACGAAGTTTTATTAAGGATGTAAATTTTATTATTAAAATTCTACCTAAAACAATTATATTATAATCTTCTTTTTTTATCTCATATCTTAAGTTTACTTAAGATATTGGGATTTTAAAAATAAAAAATATAGTGCCGGACCTGGTACTTGATAAATTTTCTCAGGTACCCGGTACTTACTTGATAGTTGTTTTAAATATCCAGTTCTTTTATATTTTCTTTTAATTTCTGAGCTGAATCTTTAAAATCTTTTTCTTCTTTTTCAGAAAGAGGCAATTCTAATACCCTCTCTATTCCTTTAGAATTAATTATTGTCGGCAGACTTAAACTCATATTTTCAACTCCGTAATATCCCTCCATTAATGATGAGACTGTTAAAACTGCATTTTCATCTCTCAGAATAGCTCTTGCAATTCTAGACACTCCCAGAGCAACTGCATAAAAAGTAGCCCCCTTTTTATCAATTATCTCATAAGCAGCATTTTTAACCTGATTACTTATTTCTTCCAAATCCCGTTCATTACATCCTTTATTACAAATTGGACAGTAATTTTCTATCTTTGTTCCCGCAATATTGGTTAAACTCCAGACAGGAACCTCACTATCTCCGTGTTCACCAATAATATAACCGTGAACATTACTCGCTGCTATATTGCAATTTTTACTCAATAATGATCTAAAGCGAGAACTGTCAAGTACTGTTCCAGAGCCAATAACTCTGTTGGCTGGAAATCCTGATATCTTATAGCTTAAATATGTCAAAATATCAACCGGATTAGTTACTACAAGCAGAATTCCTTCCTGATTATATTCAGTTATAGAAGAAATTATATTTTTGAAAATTCCGGTATTCTTCTTGACTAAATCAAGTCTTGATTCTCCAGGCTTTTGCGCTGTTCCCGCAGTAATCACAATTAATTTAGCATCTGCTAAGTCTTTGTAATCACCTGCATAAATATCAACTGGATTAACAAAAGAGGCTCCATGCCTTAAGTCCATTGCTTCTCCTTCAGCCTTTTCTTTATTAACATCTATTAATACTATTTCTGAACCTACTCCCTGAACCATCAGAGCATAAGCTGTAGTGGCACCAACTCCACCAGCACCAATGACGGCGATCTTATTTGGATTTAAATTCTTATTCACTTTATATCACCTCATTAAAATATTATCTTGATTATTATATTAAACCATATTTCTACTTCATTACTAAGTATAGCATTTTAATCAAGAATAAAAGTAAATTATTTTACAAATATAATTTTTTATAATCTTAGGTACCAGGTACAAAAAGAGCTTTTTGTACCTGGTACCTAAAAGTTAAATTACTATTTCATTATTCTTCTTATATTCCTGATAGCGCCTATGCACTGTTGACTTGGAAACATCATAGCCCAGCCCTCTCAGGGTAGCCGCTATATCTTTAAAAGTTAAATCCAGGTTTCTTAAACGAATAATTTCTTTTAAAGGAACTTTTTTACGATCCCTTCCACCCTGATCAATATTTTTTAAGTTATCAACCGGATTAAACTTACCCTCAGCAATTTTATTTTTCATGGCTCTGCTTATATTCTGATTTCTCAATTCCTGTTGATAGTTTTCTATTACAGATAAAATTTCTAAAATCATTTTTTCCAGATCATTTAAAGCGATAGCACCTTTATCTGCTAAAGTATGTATTTCAGCTCCCATTTTTTCTACCTGGTGGATTAATGCCATCTTTGCATTACCACGTCCCAGGCGGCTGCTGTCCTGAACAAGTAAAATATCGGCCTTTCTTTTTTTAATTAAATCTAGAACTTCTATAATCCCCGGTCTACTTTCAACAAAGCCACTTTCTTTTTCTTCAACAGTTTTAATCACTTTTAATTCATTTTCCATTGCATAGCTTAACAGTTCTTCTTTCTGTCGTTTTAAACTTGTACTCTGACTTTCTTTTTGAGTGCTAACTCTGGTGTAAATAATTGTTTTTTTCATCTTTAATCAGTCCTTTATTTTAATAATTTATTGATTATAAGAAATTATTATAACAAAAAATGATTGTAAAACAGCAAAATTCTCTGAATTACAACCATTTTATCTTTGTCAAGATTATATTTATTTTTTAATTAATATTTAATTGGCTAAGCAAGTTAATATCAGTGATACTAAGGTGGTAACATTAAGTAGTTTTTATAAATTAATTAATATCTTTATCCAAATATTTCAATTAGTTTAAAGGAATTATTAACTCTTTTCCAGGAGTAATTACCGCAGAATCTATATTATTAATTTTTTTGATATTATAAATTATTTTTCTAAGATCAACATTATTTGAATCATAATAATGAGCAGCTATCGACCAAAGAGATTCGCCGCTTTCTATTTCATGTTTGATAAAATTGCTGCTATTTTCACCCGAACCAATTAAAGAAAAAAGGGAGATAAATAAAATACTCAGCAATATTATTCCGATTACTGCAGTCAAAATCTTTGTTGAGATTCCCTTTTCTTTATTGTCTTCTGACTTAGCTCCCTGATAATTTAAAGTATAAGTATTTAAACCATTCATGACTAACCCTCCTGTTATAAAATTATGCCTACAATTAAAACATCTGTACTAAACAATTGTTTGTTATTTATATTATAGCAATACGTATGTTCAATGTCAAGGATTATTTGAACGATTGTTTGTCTATTTATTATATTTATGTTATAATAAAAGAAAAATGAATGGAGGAAACAATTATGGAAGAACTATCTAAACGACAACAAAGTATCTTGCAATTTATTATAGATGAAATCAAAGCCAAAGGATATCCACCTTCTGTGAGAGAAATTGGAAAAGCTGTGGGACTTAAATCTCCTGCTTCTGTTCACAGCCACTTAAAAACTTTAGAAAAATTAAATTATTTGCGCAGAGACCCTGCTAAACCAAGAGCAATCGAGGTTATTTACAACAATAATCAGGAACCTAAAAATGATAAGGAAATGATTAATATTCCGGTAGTTGGTAAGGTTACTGCAGGTGCTCCTATTTTAGCTGAAGAAAATGTGGAGGATTATTTTCCTTTACCTTTGAGCTACTTAAAGGTAGGAAATAATGATCTTTTTATGCTTAAAGTTAGTGGGGATAGTATGATTGAGGCTGGTATTCACGATGGTGATTTTGTAATTGCTGAAAAACAGAGTTATGCTGAAAATAATGAAATTGTTATTGCTCTACTTGATGAGGAAGCTACAGTTAAGCGTTTTTTTAAAGAAGAAAATCACATTAGACTGCAGCCGGAAAACTCAGCCTATGAGCCGATTATTTCTAAGGATGTAAAAATTCTGGGCAGGGTTACAGGACTTTTTAGAAAATTTGATTAAATTTTGTTTTTAAAAATAAAAAAACTAAGCAAATTAATGCTTAGTTAGTAAAATTACAGTATTACAAGATATCATTTAATGCATTTTTAAAAGAGTATGTAAAAATTATATATAACAACTTATAATTCTCCGCTATTGGATAATTCTTTTATCCGATCAGCGGCTTTTTTTATCAATTTGAAGTCATACCAGCTGTATTTTTTCATATTTTCATTTCTGAGCAAATAAGCAGGATGAAAGGTTGGTAAAAAGAAAATATCTCCTCTTTTAAACCATCTACCTCTCACTTTAGAAATTGAATCTTCAGGATCAATTAGAAACTTTGTAGCTGTTGAACCCAGAGTAACAATCACTTTGGGCTGGACCAGTTCGATTTCAGCTCTAAGAATTGAAACACAGGCCTCAAATTCATTCTGATGAGGAACTCTATTCCCCGGCGGTCGACATTTGATTACATTAGTTATATACAGCTCTTCCCTTTTTAAATCCACAGCAGCAAAAATTTTATCCATTAATTTGCCGGCGCGACCAACAAAAGGGCGCCCCAAACGGTCCTCATTTGCGCCTGGACCTTCACCAATTAGCATGATTTTATTATTTATATTTCCTTCTCCCATCACAACTCCCTTAGCACCTTCGCGCAGCTGACAGCGTTGACATTTTAAAGCTTCTTCTTTTAATTTTTGATAATCTTCACTGGGATAAGAAAATAACTGCTGGATTTTAAAGTTTCCCTGCTGGTCAAATAACATCAAATTCCTCCCGCATAAATTATTCTATAAAATTATTCTACAAAATCCTGGTATTCCTCATTTGCCAGAGCTCTAAATAAATTTCTGGCGCTTGCAGCTTCTATTGCAGCTCTAAAATAGTTTCCATTTTCATAATAGGCATAACCTTTAATTAAGTGTGAATATTCATTATCCTTAATTGATATAGCCTGATTAGCATAATCCAGGGCCTGATCATATTCACCAAATTCGACTAAAGCCGCTGCTGCATGGTTTAAAGCCCATAAATTATTAGAATCAATTTCAAAAATATACTCAAATAATGCTGCTGCCTCTCTATAATCTTTATTTATTACTTCTCTAAAGGCAGCATAATTTAAAAGTAGTAAGTTATCATGGTTTCTATAATTTTCCCATTCTGCTAAATAGGGAGAAACAGCAGCATTAAAATCCTCTCGGCTAACACTGCTGCCAAAAACATCTATAATATCATATGCTTTTTTTATCTCTCCAGTATTAGCATAAGCTACTGCCATGGTATAATTTAAGACAATATCATTCTTATTTTGATCCAGCTGTTTCTGGGTAGTGCTTATCAATTCTTCCCAGTTATATCGGGATTCAGCAGCTGTAATTACAGAAAATATTATTATAATTAATATTGTGGCAATTAAAATAAAAATCTTTTTCTTCAAGAATAATTCAACTTCCTTTAACTTTCAAATTATTGATCTTATTGTTTTACTCAAACTTTATTCTTCATCCAAATTAAGAAGACCACTTGTTTTTTCAACCGGAGCAATAGTAGAAATAGCGTGTTTATAGATCATCTGGTCTCTTTCATCACTTCTCAAAATAACTGTAAAGTTATCATAGGCTTTAATTCTACCCTTTAACTGATAACCATTGACAAAGTAAACAATAACCTCAATGTCCTTTTCGTGAACATTTTTTAAAATATGATCCTGATAATTAATATTGTTATTACTCATCTCTGCAGCCCCCTTTTATATTTTTAAAGCTCTTATATTATAAATTCAATATTATTTTGATAATTCCTGCAAAGATGGATTAAATATTACATTATTGATTAATTATTATCTGATATTTCCTTAAAATACGAATTGCCACTGCCAAAATAAGTCTTAAGTTGGTAATAAATATCATTTGGAGAACGAACTCCAAAACCTGTATAAACTGACTCTCCATTCTTAAAAACTTTAGACACAGGTACAGAATTAATTCCATACCGCTCAAAAATTTCTGGAGCAGCAGTCAATTTTAATTGATAAAATTCTAACTGAGGAAGAGAATCTATCACTTGATTTATATTTTTTTCTGCAAGCTGACAGTAACCACAGTCATCATTGGTAAAGAGAACAAAAAACGCATCTTTTTCTTTTAATAACCAATCAAATTCTTTTCCATTAGAAATCAATTTCTTTTCGTTTTTTGTATTCCTGCTCATAATTTTTTTCTCCTTTAATTAATTTTAACATATTACTTAATATATCTGCTTTATTTTCCTTTTCAATATTAAAAACAATTAAATTATCTTCTTTTCTTAACCAGGTAAGCTGTCTTTTAGCAAAATGTCTGCTCCGTTTTTTGATTTCATAAACAGCTTCTTCCAGGCTAATTTCTCCTTTAAGATAAGAAATTAACTCCTTATAACCCAGAGCCTGTTGTGCAGTGTCACTTAAATTATCAAAGTTGTTTAGAAGAAATTTGACCTCATCTAAGAGTCCATTTTCCATCATTAACTCTACTCTTTTGTTGATTCTCTGATAGAGATTTTCCCTGCTTCTAATTAAAGCAAATTTATAAGCGCTGTAGCGAGGAGGCTGCTGCTGCTGTTTCTTTTTAAAATGACTTTTAGTTTTTCCTGACTGTTCATAAATTTCTATTGCTCTGATAACTCTCCGTAAATCATTTGGATGCAGTTTTTCGGCTGTTAATTCATCTTTTCTTGCTAAAATATCATGCACAGCTTCTGTACCCTGAGCTTCAGCTAGATTTTCTAATTTTTGACGCAGCTGATAATCAGGATTGATATCCGGCAGCATAAATCCTTCCAGAACAGCTTTTAAGTAAAGATGGGTCCCTCCAACTAACATCGGTGTTTTGTTCCTTGTTTTAATTTCTGCTATTATCTGATCACAATCATCCTGAAACCGTGAAACTGAATATTCTGCTTCCGGAGTTAAAAAGTCAATTAAATAATGTTCTGCCTGCTCTCTTTCAGCTCTAGAAGCTTTAGCCGTACCAATATCCATATGCTGATAAATCTGCATAGAATCAGCTGAAATTATCTCAGCTTCAATTTTCTGAGCCAGTTCAAGTGATAATTCTGTTTTTCCAACTGCAGTTGGTCCTGTTAAAACAATTAAATCTCTCATTATCTACCAAGTCCTTTTTCGATTTCTTCACGGCTGATATTAATCATAATTGGCCGGCTGTGGGGACAGCGGTATGGATTTTCTGTTCTGTATAGATCCTTAACGAGCTGAATACTCTCTTTTTTTGTCAGCGTCTGCCCGGCCTTTATTGAAGATCTGCAGGCTAAGTATTCAAGCATTGTCTTCTGAATTTCAGCTGCAGATTTTACCTTACCTGCCTCTGCCAATTCTGCTATTAGTTCTTCTATAATATTTCTTGTTGGTTTATTTTTCAGTAAAACAGGAACTTCCTGAATTAAAATTGTATTATTACCAAAATCACTAAAGTCAATTCCAATTTCTCTAATTTCAGCTTCATACTGTCTAACAATTTCTCTTTCTTCTGCTGACAATTCAATTTTAACTGGCAGAAGAAGTGACTGAGAAGCTTTATCTTTTTTATTAAATTCAGCATAAAATTTTTCATATAAAATTCTCTCCTGAGCATTGTGCTGATCAACAATTTTTAAACCCTGATCAGTTTCAATTAATAAATAACTATTAAAAATTTGTCCCAGAAACTTAAAATAGCTTTCTTCTGCTTCTACCTCATCTAAAGAATATTCCTGATTTTCACTTTCAGTTATTTGCTGTTTAAAACTTTTTTTCTGCTCTGAAATATTTTTCTGCTGCTGACTGTTTTCACTACCATAATTTATATTTTTTTGATAATCTTCTTTGCTGTAATTGTGGGAATCTGAGCGTCTGTACTTATTTCTGTTCTTCGAATTATAGCTGCTCTGTGAAATATTTTGCTCAGAATAACTTTTATTATCAACGTCCCTTTTTTTTCGACCATAATTATTAACATCAGTTTGATTTGACTGCTCATTATTTTCTTCAAAAAGTTGATTTTTTTCTATGTTTTCTTCAGAATCTCTATCTGCTTCATTTAAACCAGGAGACTGTTTTAATTTAATTCTGGTAGTGGGATCATTTTCTTTTAAGATTCTCCGGACAGCTTTATTTATTACATCAAAAATAATCTGACTGCGGCTAAATTTAACCTCACGTTTTGCAGGATGTACATTAACATCCACTAAAATTGGATTAACCTTAATAAATAGAAAAACAATTGGTTTTCTGCCTGGATTAATCAACTTATTGTAAGCAGTTTCTACAGCTTTTGCTGTTAAATTATTATATATGGGTCTGCCATTAACAAAAAAGAGCTCATGGCTTCTGCTGGAACGAGTTAACTCTGGTCGACAGAGATAACCACTGAGTTTAATATAACGATCTTCAATCTCAATAGGGATTAAATTTTCGGCAATTTCACTACCGTAAACAGCATATATTGTATCTTTAAGCTTACCACTGCCGGGAGTAGATAAAATTTGTCTTCCATCATGATAGAGTTTAAAACTCAACTCACTGTTAGCTGTTGCTTCGGCACTTACAATTTTACTGATATGCGAAAACTCAGTTGTTGTTGTTTTCAAATACTTATAGCGAGCTGGGGTATTATAAAATAGGTCTCGAACAACAATTTCTGTACCTATTGTTGAACCAACAGGTTTTTTATCTATAATTTTTCCACCCTTAAGTTTGATTTTCACAGCCTGATCACTGTCCTGATGCCGACTTATCATCTCTATTTCAGCTACTGAGGCAATACTGGCTAAGGCTTCACCCCGAAAACCGAGGCTGTAAAGAGAATAAAGATCATCTATATTATCAATTTTACTGGTGGCATAACGGTTAAAAGCTGACTCTATATCATCAGCCTGAATACCGTGTCCATCATCTTTAACCCTGATCAGTTCTCGTCCACCATCTTCAATTTTAATTTCAATATTTTTTGCCCCAGCGTCTATAGAGTTTTCAATCAATTCTTTAACTATTGAAGCAGGTCTTTCTATAACTTCACCTGCTGAAATCTGATTTGCAACACTCTGAGGAAGCTGTTTTATAATGCCCATTTTAATTCTCCTCTTCTTTCAAATCCTTTTTTAATTTATATAAAAAATTCATAGCATCCATTGGCGTCATCTCTAATATATCCTGTTCATTAAGCTGCTTTAAAATTGAATTTCTTTCTGAATTAAATAATGGCAGCTGCTGATGTCTATCATCAGCCACTGTTTTTTCTAATTTACGAACCGGCATTTTATTGTTTTCTTCCAGTCGTGATAATATTTTTTGGGCACTGATTATAATTTCCTCTGGCAGCCCTGCCAGACGGGCAACTTCTATTCCATAACTGTCACTGGATCTCCCTTCAACAATACGGTGCAAAAAGTGTACCCCATCACTATCTTCTTTAACCAATACATTATAATTTTTAATACCCTGGTACTCATCTTCCAGCCGTGTTAGTTCGTGATAGTGTGTTGCAAATAAAGTTCTTGCACCAATACGTTCTGGATTATTTAGATACTCACTGACAGACCAGGCAATAGAGACACCATCATAGGTGCTCGTACCTCTTCCAACCTCATCTAAGATGATTAAACTTTTTTCTGTACTGTTGTTAACTATGTTGGCAACCTCATTCATTTCTACCATAAAAGTACTTTGGCCAGTTGTCAAATCATCACTGGCTCCTACTCTGGTAAAAATTCTATCTGTCAATCCAATTACAGCTTCATCTGCCGGCACATAGGAACCCACCTGTGCCATTAATACTATCAGAGCAACCTGCCTCATATAGGTTGATTTACCAGACATATTGGGACCGGTAATGATAATAAAGCGCTGATCTCTCTGATTTAAATAACAGTCATTTGGCACAAACTGCTCAGCAAACATTTTTTCTACCACAGGATGACGTCCATTTTTAATTTTAATTTCTGCTTCATTATTAATTTTTGGTCTATTATAATTATTTTCCATTGCTAAATGGGAAAATGATAATAAAACATCTAATCTGGCAATAATAGCTGCTGTCTGATTAATTCTTTCTACTTCAGCTGCTATTTTTTCTCTTATTTCCACAAATAAATTATATTCCAGATCATTTATTTTTTCTTCAGCCCCCAGAACCTCAGATTCTTTTTCCTTTAATTTCGGAATAATATACCGCTCACTGTTGCTTAATGTCTGTTTTCTTTCGTAACGATCTGGGACCTTATCAGTATGAGAATTTGTCACCTCAAGATAATAACCAAAAACTTTATTAAAACCAACTTTTAATGTATTAATCCCAGTTTTTTCTCTTTCTTCTTTCTGCAGAGAAGTTATCCAGTCTTTACCACTGCTGACTAAATCTCTTAAATCATCTAACTTTGAATTATATCCATCTTTAATAATACCGCCTTCAGTTATTGTAGTAGGTGGTTCTGCTTTAATTGAACCATCAATTAAAGCATGAATATCTTCTAAAAGATCAAATTTCTGCTGCATTTCAAGCAGTAAATCACTCTCCAGTTCAGACATTAATTCTTTGACAGCTGGTAGTTTAGATAGCGAATTCCTTAAGGCAATCATATCCCGGGCATTGGCTGATTGATAGGTTACTTTGCTCATAATTCGCTCTAGATCGTAAATTTCTGTAAGCTCAGACCTCAGCTTTTCTAATATCATATAATTATCAATAATCTCTGCCAGCGCCTGATGTCTCTTAACTATTTTCTCTTTTTGAATTAGAGGCTGATTAATCCATTTTTTAATTTCTCTGCCACCCATAGAGGTTACAGTCTGGTCTACTATTGAAAGCAGGGAACCAGAACGCTGATTGTCCCTAATAGTTGAAGTCAACTCCAAATTCCTGCGGCTGGCTGAATCTAAAACCATATAATCTTCTAAATGATATGATTTTAAAACTGTAATCTGATTAACTGTTCTTTTTTGAGTATCTCCTAAATAGGAGAGCACCTGTCCGGCAGCATAAACTGCTGCTTTCATTTCTTCACAGCCAAAGCCCTCAAGTGACTTAAGCTTAAAATGATCCAGAAGTCCCTGGTATAGACGATTATATTTTTTATCTTCCAGTATATTTAAAGTGAAATTATAAATATTCTGCAGTTCACCGATTAAATCAGTTTGAGCAGTTTTTTGATCTAATAATATTTCTTGAGGCGAAATACGATTAATCTCATCTTTTAATTTATCCTGACCTGAAGCTGGAAATTCGGTTAAATAAAATTCTCCAGTTGAAATATCTGTATAAGAGAAGCCATAATAATCTCCATATTGAAAGGCAGCAGCCAGGTAATTATTTTCATTTTCAGCCAGAATTTCATTTTCAATAACTGTTCCTGGAGTTACCACCCTGATAACATCTCTTTCTACAATACCACTGCTTTCTGATGGATCTTCCAGCTGTTCACAGATTGCAACCTTGATTCCATTTTTGATTAATTTTTCAATATATGAGGCAGCCGAATGATAAGGAACTCCTGCCATCGGTATTTTTTCTCCCCCACCTTTATTACGCGAAGTTAAAGCTATATCAAGCATTTTAGCAGCTTTTTTAGCGTCATCACCAAACATTTCGTAAAAGTCTCCCAGTCGAAAAAATAAGATTGCATCCTGATATTTATTTTTTAAGTTATGATACTGCTGCATCATCGGTGTTAACTCAGCCAAATTAATCCCTCCAAAATTTATAGATAAATAAGATAAAACCTGAAAGATCTATTAAATTATCCTCCAGGTTTGTTTTGTGAATCATTTCTTCTGTACCAGGTACAAAAAGGCCTTTTTGTACCTGGTACCTAAATATACAAAATAATTATTCAATTACTGTTCCTTCCAGAGTCCAGCTTTTAGCATCCTCAATCCTGACTTTAACTACTTCTCCAACCAGATCCTCTCTTTTATCAATAAAACAGATCTTATTGGTAGATGTTCGACCTTCAAATACTTCTGGATCATTATTGCTGGGACCTGTAACTAATATTTCCTGGGTACTTCCAATTAACTTCTGATTATTATCATAACTAATTTTATTCTGCAACTCCATTAAACGATTTAAACGATCTTTTTTAATATCTTCATCTATCTGATCATCTCTGCGAGCAGCTGGAGTACCACTCCGGGGAGAATAGATAAAAGTGTAGGCCATATCAAATTTCAATTCTTTAACCAGTTCAATTGTTTTTTCAAAATTTTTTTCACTTTCTCCTGGAAAACCAACTATAAAATCTGTTGAAACAGCGGCTCCTGGAATTTCCTGCTGTATTTTTTTAACTCGATCTATATAATATTCACGTGTATAACCCCTATTCATTTCTTTAAGCACCTTATTACTTCCTGATTGAACTGGTAGGTGAATATGATTGGCCACCTTATCAAGTTTTTTAATTTTATTTAGTAAATCATCTGATAAATCTCTGGGATGGGAAGTCATAAAGCGAATTCTCTTAAGTTTTTCAACTTTATTTAGTTCTTCCAGCAATTTGGGAAAGCCAATTTCTTTTTCCAGATCATTCCCATATGAATTAACATTTTGACCTAAGAGGGTAATTTCTTTAACTCCATCTGCGGCCAGCCCTGCTGCTTCTTCTACAATAGAGCTTAGTGGTCGGCTGCGCTCTCTGCCTCTTACATAGGGAACAATGCAGTAAGTACAGAAATTATCACAGCCCTGAATAATTGAGATCCAGGCTGAATGTTCTGATTCCCTTTGTGAAGGCAAATCAGGGATTAAACCTTCTTCTTCATCCCACACTTCAACAATTCTATCTCTTGACTCTTCAATTTTTTTTATCAAATTGGGTAAATGGTGAATATTATGAGTCCCAAAAATTAAATCTACATGACGATATTTTTTATATACTTCATCAACAGGCTCATCCTGCTGCATCATGCAGCCGCCAATTCCGATAATTAAGTCGGGATTTTCTCTTTTATATCGCTTAAGTTCACCCAATTTACCAAATACTTTCAATTCAGCATTTTCTCTAATAATACAGGTATTTAATAAAATTATATCTGCTCTGCCCAATTCGTCGGTCTGCTGATAACCCATTTCTTCCAGCATCCCGGCCAGTCTTTCTGAATCATGTTCATTCATCTGACAGCCATAGGTTATTATATTATAAAATTTATTTTCACTCATTATTTCACTCCTGTAGTTAACTAAAACTATTACTTTTAATCAAAATTCTTTAACTGGTCTAAACTTTCATTTTTACCCATTACAACCAGCCGATCACCTTCAAGTACTTTATCACCAGCACCAGGAGAAATATTTAAATTATCTCCCCGCTTAATTGCCATCACATTGACATTAAACTTTGATCTAAATTCTAGTTCTTTAAGAGTCTTTCCAACCATCTTATTTGTAGCCAGGATTTCTATAACTCCATACTCTGGTGCAAATTCTATATAATCAAGCACATTAGATGAAATAAGATTATGAGCTATTCTGGCTCCCATATCTCTTTCCGGATAAACTACTCTATCTGCTCCAACTTTAGTTAACACCTTCCCGTGCAAAGTGTCAGGTGCTTTTACTATTACATAAGGAACTCCAAGTTCTTTTAAAATTAAAGTACATAGAATATTACCAGAAATATTATCCCCAATGCTCACAACTGCAACATCGAAATTTCTAACTCCCAGAGTTTTTAAAGCTTCTTCATCTGTAGCATCAGCTTCTACTGCATGGGTCACCTTAGTAGAAATTGATTGTACTCTTTCTTCATCTTTATCTATAGCTAAAACATCATAACCGTTTTCAGCTAAAGTTGTAGCAACACTGGAACCAAAACGGCCTAAACCAATTACAACAAATTGTTTCATTTATCTGTCCTCCTGTAACTAAAACTACTCCCAATTTCTCAATTATCCGACCATTACCTTTTCGGTTGGATAATGATAAGTTCCTTTTCGTTGTTTTTCTCCAATTGCTACCGCCAGAGTTAAGGGACCAACTCGACCTGCAAACATAGTGATTGTAATTAAAACTCTACTAATTTTGGAAAGCTGGCCTGTAATACCCGTAGATAAACCAACTGTACCAAAAGCAGAAACTGTTTCGAATAAAATATCTATAAAAGGAAAATCTTCAATAATCAATAATAATGTTGTGGTTAAAATAACAAGACCAGCAGCAAGCATTGTAATAGTGAAAGCTTTGTAGATAATTTGTTTTTCGAATCTACGATTATAAATTTCCATATCCTCCTTACCAGTAATCATATTTTTCATTGTTACCAGTATAACACCAAAAGTAGTTGTCTTAATCCCACCACCGGTTGAACCTGGAGAAGCACCAATAAACATTAAAACAATAATTAAAAATAATGAAGATTGTTTTAAGGCACCTGTTGGAACTGTATTAAAACCTGCTGTCCGTGGAGTAACCGAAAGAAACATAGCTCCCAGTATTTTATCCAATAAAGGTAATCCATTAAGGGTATTATTATATTCTAAAATAAAAAAGGTTATAAATCCAAAAACTAATAAAGCCAGAGTCATCACAATTACAATCTTAGTCTGTAAAGTAGACTTTTTAAATTTAATTCGGTTATAGGCTTCCATCATAACCCCAAAACCAATTCCACCGAGAATTATTAAGGCCATGATGACAAAATTAATTGTAATATCACCGGTAAAACTTTCTAAACTGCTGCCAAAAAGATCAAATCCTGCATTGTTAAAGGCAGAAACTGCGTGAAAAATAGAAAGATAAATTGCTCTCCAGAACGGATAATCCTGACTTAAACGTAAAAATAAAATCACCGCTGCTGTTCCTTCAATAGCAAAAGTAAAACCTAAAAGATACTGAACCAGTCTTACCATACCCGAAATCTGATACTGATTTAAGTCTTCCTGAATTATTAGCCTTTCCTTAAGACTAATTTTCTTGCCGACCACAAAAGCAAATAAAGTAGACATCGACATAATCCCGAGCCCACCAATCTGGATTAAAAGCATAATTACAGTTGAGCCAAAAATAGTAAAAGCTTCCTTTGTATTTACTACAATCAGACCGGTTACACAGGTGGCTGAAGTTGCCGTGAAAACTGCATCTATAGCCCCCAATCCCTGACCGTCAGTTGTAGCAACTGGCAGCATTAAAAGTAATGATCCAATCATAATAATTACAAAATAGCCGCTCACCAGATACTGAGCTGGTGTTAAATTTTTTTTCTTTAATTTCATTTTTATCCCGCCTTTATTTCCCATACATCTTATTTCTTATTCGAAGTAATTATACTATAATTAATTTTGAAAGTAAAATAAAAACTGGGGTTAAAGCCCCAGTTTTTTAAAAAATATTTAAATATAAGTAATATTAGTCATCATATGGTTCAAACATATCTTTACCTACACCACATTCTGGACAGGTCCAGTCATCTGGAAGATCTTCAAAAGATGTACCTGGCTCGATTCCACCTACAGGATCTCCTTCTTCTGGATCATAAATGTACATACAAACTGTGCACTGATACTTCTGCATATTGAGTCGCTCCTTCCTAATTATAGTATTTATTTACCTAACTAATTATAAAACAAAAAGAGCTTTAATGTCAAGTTTTTACTATTTACAGTCGTTCAAAATAATCTGGTGAATAAGCAGACTTTAAACCACTCATACTTGCCGCCCGCTCAGCAATCAGAGAAGCTATTAACAGTGGAATAGTCAAAGTGTAATTGTAAGTAAACTCCAGAATAATAAAGGTAGCTGTTAAGGGAGCTCTGATAACTGCACTAATTACTGATGCCATTCCAATTAAGGCATATAAAGAAGCTGAACCGCTTAAAAAAGGAAAAATTTGATTAAATAAAGTGCCAATAATAATTCCGGTCAGACTGCCGATAAATAGTGATGGGGAAAATATCCCACCTGAACCACCTGAACCCAGAGTTAATGAAGTAGCAATAATTTTAAATATTAAAAGCAGAAGTAAAAAGCCAAGATTAAATTCTGACTGGTTAAATAAAGAAACAATTATTCTATTTCCTGAACCCATGATTTCCGGCAGCTGAAAAGCAATCATTCCCAGCAGCAAGCCACCTAAAGCAGGTTTTAAAACAATATTTATTTTTAAATTATCAAATAAATTAGCTAGTTTACGTAGAGTATATACAAATGCTACAGCAAAAATAGCAGAAAATATCCCGATAACTGCTGCTGTCAAAAAATTATAGGCACTTCCAACCTGACCCAGATCTAAATTTGCCAGAAAAAGATCTCTCCCACTCCAGCGAACAACCATATCGGCAGAAATTGCACTGACAGCCACCATCAGCAGGCGGTTTTTTTCGACCTTATTAAACAGTATTTCGTTTACAAACATAATTCCACCTAAGGGTGCGTGAAATAACCCTGCAATTCCAGCAGCAGCACCACAACCTAAAAAAGTCTGATAATCAAAAAGCTTTAAATCAAGTTTATAGGCAATTAAATCACCCATTCCGGCTCCAATCTCTACAATTGGCCCTATTCTTCCGCCAGAACCCCCGGTGGAAATAGTAATTGCAGAGGCAAAACCCTCTGTCAAAAGATCGCAGTAAGTTAAATGCCGCTCTTTGCTCTTAATTGAAGATAAAATAGCAGGAATTCCATGTCCTTTAGCAGTCATACTCCCATATTTTATTATAAAACCAACAATAAGTCCCCCAACTGCAGGTAAGAATAAAAAAGTTAAGCGGTTATAAATTGTCAGCTCCATCCCAATATCAATTAAGGAAAAAGTGAAAAAATCTAAAAATTTATTATAAAGCAGAGCAATTAGTCCTACTACCAAACCAATTAAAAAAGCTAAAAAGACTTTTAAATATCTGTTATCAAATCTTTTATTGGCTGACAAAAAATCACCGCCTTAAATATCAATTAAATTTTAAACATCATTAGATATCAATAGTTTGAGCAAGTTCTGCATTTTTAAATATAAATTCTTTTCTTAAAGAAGCATTTGAACCCATTAAACGGGTAAAAATATCATCAGCTTCAATTTCATCATCGATTTCAACTTTCTGCAGGACTCTGTTTTCTGGATCCATAGTTGTATCCCACAGCTGTTCCGGATTCATCTCTCCCAGACCTTTATATCTCTGCAGAGAGAAACTGCTGCCTTCATTATCAGCTCTAAATTCTTCTAACTCCTGATCACTGTATAAATAGTGACTTTTCCCACGCTTTGTTACTTTATATAAAGGCGGTTTGGCCAGATAAATATGTCCATTATCAATTAGCTCCGGCATATATCGATAAAAGAGGGTCAAAATAAGAGTGGCTATATGCGCTCCATCCACATCGGCATCAGTCATAATAATAATTTTGTGGTAGCGGAGTTTTTTAAGATTAAAATCTTCTCCAATCCCAGCTCCTAAGGCAGTAATGATTGAAGCAACTTCATTATTATTTAAAATTTTATCAAGTCTAGCTCTTTCTACATTCAGTATCTTTCCTTTGAGCGGTAAGATAGCCTGAAATTTGCGTTCTCTACCCTGTTTAGCCGAACCACCGGCAGAATCCCCCTCAACAATAAAAAGCTCACTTTTTTCGGCCTTTTTACTACTGCAGTCAGCAAGTTTACCGGGCAGTGAATTAGACGAAAGAGCTGTTTTCCTTTTGGTTAACTCTCTTGCTTTTTTGGAAGCTTTACGGGCTCTGACTGCCTGAACAGCCTTATCAATTACCTTTTTTGCCAGATCCGGATTTGTATCAAAATATAAACTTAAATATTCATAGACTTCACTTTCTACTACACTTCGAATTTCACTATTTCCGAGCTTAGACTTAGTCTGTCCTTCAAACTGCGGTTCAGGTAATTTAACATTAATTATCGCTGTAATTCCTTCTCTGACATCTTTACCGTTTAAAGAGGGAATTTTTGCCGGCAGCTGATTATTATTTTTGGCAAAGTTGTTGATAGCTCTGGTTAGAGCTGTTTTAAAACCGGTCAGGTGATAACCCCCATCAACAGTATTTATATTATTGGCATAAGAAAAAATTCGCTCATTATAACCGTCATTATATTGAACTGCAATCTCTATCTCATAATCATCAGGTTTGGATTCAAAATAAATAATATCCTGATTAATCACATTCCGATCTTTATTTAAAAATTCAACAAAGGCCTTGATCCCACCATCATACTGAAATTCTTCTTCTTCAATTTCTCCCCCCCGCTCATCTCTCAGGATAAGTGTTAAATCTTTATTTAAATAAGCTGATTCCTGCAGACGATGGACTAAATTTTCATACTTAAATTCTGTAGCCGTAAAAATTTCTGGATCTGGCTTAAAGCGAATTACTGTACCACTGCGGTCTGTACTTCCTAACTTTTTTAATTTATCAACAGGGATTCCTTTTTTATAGTGCTGCTGATATTTATTGCCCTTCCAGTGAGTTGTGATTGTTAATTCTGAAGAGAGTGCATTAACAACTGAAACACCAACTCCGTGCAGCCCACCAGAGACCTTATAACTGTTGTTATTAAATTTACCACCAGCATGCAGGGTTGTTAAAACTACCTGAACCGCTGGCAGACCTGTATCTTTGTGAATATCAGCAGGTATTCCGCGCCCAAAATCTTCTACTGTAATTTCTTCACCTTCGTGAATTGTGACTTTAATTCGATCACCATTTCCGGCTAAAAATTCATCTATACTATTATCTACTACTTCCCAGACAAGGTGATGTAGTCCTCGAATACCTGTACTTCCAATATACATTCCTGGTCTTTTGCGAACTGCTTCCAGACCTTTAAGCACCTGTATCTGATCAGCATTATAATCTACATTATCAAAAAGTGTATCCATCGATCTTCACCATCCTCCATTTCATTATTATAACAAAGAGAATCTTAGAATGCCAGTCTATTCAGTTTAAAATTTGCAAAAACTATGATAAAAATGATATTATAAATAAGCAGAAAACGATTAATTTGAGAGGAGATCGATAATGAAAGAAGAAATTTACCCAATTGCAATTGAAGATAAAATGAAAGATGCTTATTTGAATTATTCCTTAAGTGTAATCATTGGTAGAGCACTGCCTGATGTTAGAGACGGTTTAAAACCCGTACACAGAAGAATACTTTTTGCTGCCCGAGAGCTGGGGCTGCTTCATAACAGACCACACAAAAAATCAGCCCGCCTGGTTGGTGAGGTTTTAGGTAAGTTCCATCCTCATGGTGATAGTGCTGTTTATGATGCTATGGTCAGGATGGCCCAGGATTTTAACCAGCGATATCAGTTAATTGACGGTCATGGCAACTTTGGTTCAATTGATGGTGATAGTGCTGCTGCTATGCGTTATACAGAAACAAAATTAACAGAAATTGCCGAAGCTCTGTTAGAGAATATAGATGAAGAAACTGTTAATTTTATCGATAACTTTGACGGCAGCCTCCAGGAACCGGAAGTATTACCATCTAAGATACCGAATCTTTTAGTAAATGGCTCAAGCGGTATTGCTGTTGGAATGAGTACCTCTATCCCTCCTCATAATCTGGGAGAGGTTATTGACGCTCTGATCCACCTGTTAGACTATCCTAATGCCCGCCTGGAGACAATTATTAATAATCATCTACCCGGTCCTGATTTCCCAACTGGTGCTTCAATAATAGGAAATGATGGAATAAAATCTGCTTATGAGACTGGTAAAGGGAAAATCACTTTAAGAGCAAAAAGTAAAATTGAAAAAGAGGGCAGACATCAGAATTTAATAATTACTGAAATTCCCTATCAAGTTAATAAAGCTAAATTAATTGAAGAAATTGCTGAGCTGGTTAATAAGGGTAAAATATCTTCTGTTTCTGATTTAAGAGATGAATCTGATAAGAAAGGTATTCGCATTGTTATTGAGTTAAAAAGCAGTGCTGATCCAGAATTAACTTTAAACAGATTATATAAATACACTAATTTACAGAATAACTTTAGAATCAATCTTTTAGCACTTAATAATAAAAAACCTGTTGTGATGGGTCTTTTAGAAATTTTAAATCATTTTTTAGATTTTCGCAAAGAAGTCATCAAAAATCATACTGAATATAATTTAAATAAATCCGAAAACCGATATCATATACTGGAGGGTCTCAAAAAAGCTATTGACGAACTGGATATAGTAATTCAGGTAATCAGAAATTCTCAGTCAAAAAAAGAAGCAAAAGATAAATTGATGAGGTCTCTTAAGATCTCTGAAAAACAGGCCCAGTCAATTTTGGAGATGCAGCTGCAGCGTCTGGTCGGAATGGAATTTGAAAAACTGGAGGCTGAAAGAGAAGAACTTACTGAAAAAATTAAGTACTATAAAAATATTTTAAATAACAAAGATCAATTAAATAATGTTCTTCGGGAAGAATTAAAAGAAATCAAAAAACGTTTTAACGATCAGCGTAGGACTGATATTATTGCTGATGACAGCAAGGCAGAAATTACTAAAGATGATTTAATTAAAGAAAAAAATGCAGTTCTTTCCCTTTCCTATCGCGGAATTATAAAAAGAAATGATGAATTTAAAAATTTAAGAGCAGCCAAAAACGATTATTTAATCTCAACGGTTGAAGGTTCGTCCCTGGATCAACTTCTCTTCTTTAGTGATCGGGGAGAAGTATATAATTTACAGGTTCATGATATTGAAGAACACCACGGACTGGCAACCGGTGATAATTTAAGTAAATATCTTCAGATCCCAATGAAAGAAAATATTATCTCATTTAATATTTTGGCCAGAGAAACAGGCGACTCTGAAGATCAATATTACACATTTGTTACCAGATCAGGCTTAATTAAAAGAAGTAATGCTGATGAATACAGAACAAATTACAGCCACATTAGAGCAATTAAATTAGATGATGATCAGCTGATTAATGTTGTAAAGACTGATGCTGTCCAGGATTTAATTGTTGTCAGCAAAAATGGTTATTTGATTAGATTTAGTGGTGACACATTCTCAACTACCGGACGCAATACCCTGGGTAGTAAGGCGATAAACTTAGGAAAAAATGATCAGGTACTGTACTTTAACACTTTTGATCAGGAAAATTTTTTAGTCTCAATCAGTGATGATGGCAGAGCTAATAAAATTAGATTAAAAAGTTTTAAAGCTCAGAAAAGGAATGGTAAAGGAATAAGAATTTTCTCCAATACAAATTACAAATTAGCAGGAGCAGTAAAAGCAGCTAAAAATGAGAAAATACTTATTGCAGCTAAAAATGGAGAGATCAATAAAATTAGAGTTAATGATATACCTGAAACCTCAGCCGGTGGAAATATGTATCAGGTAACAAAAGATTTAAATTTTGAAAAGATAGTAGCTGTAGAAAAAATAATTGAAACTGATTAAAAGTTTAATTCAATATTAATATTATGCATAAAAAACCTCAACCGATAATAAAAACTGGTTGAGGTTTTTTATTAGCCAGGAAATTATACCAAATGGTTTGTTGGAGATAATATTTATAGTTTTATAATTTCCGCTATCAACAGAATTTAACCTTACTGTATTACAGATTGTTCGAAGACCATTTTGTTCCTAATTATTTATTTTAAAAACACATGATTTCCGATAGTTACAACCTTTTCCCTGTCGGCAAAAAAGGATGGGTTTTTGGACTTAGCTGGATTGTAAAAATACAGGCTTCCTTTGCTAGGGTCCAGACCACTTACTGCATCATAGGCAGCTTTAAATGAGTCACTCCTGGGAGAATAATTAATCATCCCATTTTCTACAGGAGTAAATTGTCCGGATTGATAAACAACTTCTCTAATAGAATTTGGAAAAGAAGGATGATAAACTCTGTTAATAATCACAGCTCCCACCGCAACTTTCCCCCTATAGCTTTCACCTCTAGCTTCTGCATTAATTATGCTGGCAAGTATTTCTATTTCCTCTGCACTAAAGTTTTTATAACTATGAAAATCATCACTTCTAACCTCATCATTCCTATTATCTCCATCACCGGAAAGAACAACTAACAAAAACATAAGCCCCAACCCGGTATAGATATCTTCTTTTTCAATAGAAGCAGCTTTGAGCTCAGCAGCAGGCATCGTAAAGGGTAAGAATACTGCATTCAATATCATAATTAAAGCTAAAGATAGAATTATTTCTTTAAAATGAATCCTAGGCATATGGACTACGCTCCTTAATCATAATTTTTGCAACTCTAGCCTGAAATTAAAGTAATAAGGCCAGTAAAGCTAAACCACCAAGAATATAGCCAGTATTTATCGAAGAACTACTATCTTTTTTGGTTTCCTGGGCAGCGGCTTTTTCTGCCTCTAATTCTTTAATTCTGTTTTCGAGTTCCTCTATTCTTGTCCTATTAATACTCTGATTGTCTTCCAGTTCCTGGAGCTGATCTCCGGATAGTCCTTCTTCCTGGACAGTAGTTAGTTTATCTTCTATACTGGCAATCTGATTATTAATTTGATTTACACTCTCTTCTAAACCTGGAACTTTCTGAACTTTTTCCTGCATTTTTGAAACTCGAACATTTATGTTTGCTATATCTTCATCCTGAATCTGGTTTTTGTCTTCTAAATTATTTAGTCTCTGTTCAAATTCTTTCTGTCTTTCAGCAACTTTAACTAGCTCATCTCTAAATTCTAATGATAATTTTCTAATTACATCAACATCTTCTTCAGAAAGTTTTTGAGATACTGAACCACTGGCAGTGTTTTTCAATACATTGGCAACTATTTCTGCCATTTCATATCTTGTCAGCGGCTGCTCACCATTAAAATCCTCACCGGAATATAAACTTAAATATCCTTTTTCAGCCAGCAGCTGAACACTATCATAAGCCCAGTGATCCCGGGGTACATCATCAAACTGTTGAGCCAGAGCACCTGCACTAAAAATTAAGACTAATAACACCGTTACTAAAAAAACACTCTTATAATTCAACATTTAATTTTCCTCCTCTAAATTATTTCTAATCTCAATTTGAAAAGTATTTCCTGATCCATTTACAGCCTTCAAATTACTAATATTTATACTTCCAGGCCTATCTTCTTTTAACATAAAATGAACTGTAGCTATCACACCATTTGCTTTATTAAAAGGAAATTCCTGATTAAATATAACTTTTCCGATTTTAGATCTATCCGGTTGGTTAAAAGGTAACAAATTATTATCACCGACAAAGAAATCTCCACGTGAAATGTGTGTCAATAACAGTTTGTCACTATTATAATTTAGCTCAAAACTAATATTTTCCGCTTCAGCTATATTAGCAGCAACAATATCAACTGCATAATATTTTTCATCCTGCTGCCCTTTAGTTTCTTTAAGTAGAATTAAAGGCTTTAATTCTGGTAGGTTTATTTCTTCAACAATGGTTTTCTGATAATTATTTAAGCCGCTTACTTTTAAGGCAAAAGGCAGAGTTCCATCAACTCTTAAAGCTTCTATTGCCCAGTTGATATTAATATTTTCTCTCTGTCTTAAAATACCCAGATACTTTTTACTTTTTTCACTGCTTGCGGTCACTAATCCAGGTGGTAAAATCAGTTCTGCTTCAACTCCATAAAGAGAGGTTTCTCCAGAATTATTAATTTCAGCCTGAATTCGAAATGGATTTGGCTCTAATCTACCATCAATTAATTCTACATCTTCCATCAAATTAATATTAGCATTTAATTCAGGTGGACCTAAAAATTCAACTCTTCTTTCCACCTCATTAGAATCTGTGTTATCTGCATCCACAATAACTCGATAAGTCATCTCTTCTGGAAGATTATTTCTATTATTAGCGCGAACATTCCAGGTTATTTGTGATATGTCTTCTGGTGCCATATCACCAATATTTCTGCTTATCTGTTCAGTACTAAAGTTATCAGGTAGTTCAACTCTTATTGATACATTACGAGCATTAATTTCAGATGTATTCTCTAAATACGCAACAATAGGAAAGCTCTGATTATTTTCGTCTAAAGTAACTTCGGCTGGTGATGTAACACCAAGAGATAAAATTCCAGGAACAATAGTAATTCCACCAAGACCATACTTGGTAATATAAGTTTTGGTTTCCCCAGATTTAATAATCTCCGGTACCCAGTACATGGCCATAGCACTATCAATCTCATATTCACCTTTACGAATAAATTCCTGACCTGGATTAAAATCAAAATCCCAGACACCATCAGCCAGACTACCCCAGTCAGAAAAATAAACTCTATCAGGTGTACTTACATCCGGACCAATAAATGATCCTTGAGATGTAACCTGAGGATTGGAAACACTATCAAAAGCCTGCCAAAAATCATCAAGCTGTTTACTATAATATAACTTATCAGTAGAAATAGTGTCTTCACCTAATCTAAAAGGGGCTCCATCATTTTCTCCAAGCATTGTATCCAGCATCATTCTCAAACCAACCTTTTCTTCCTGATCACCCTGATTAATAATTCGATACTGTATCTGAGCACTATCTGCAAGACCAGTTGTTGAACTTTTTACTATTGACAGGATTTGCTCCACTACAATATTATCAAAACGAGTTTTAGTGATTATTTGATTATTTTCTACGGTTGGCTCCTGAATCACCTCACCATATTTTGCACCATCACCTGCTCTTCTTTCTGTTGTACCACCAAATACATATTTTTCTCCATTAATCCAGAGTGATGTATATGAGGTCCAGGGATTTGGGCGACCATAGATTAAAGGTTTATTATCATCATTTTCTCTTGCTGGTGCTCCACCGGTAGTTTCTACAGCAAATCTACCCTGAGAATTTTCATTCTGATTGACTACAATTACTATATATTCATTTCCAAAACGAAGATTATTATGCTCATCTTTGTTTTGAAAAAAATTGTTTTGGGCTGCTGACTTGAAACTAAACGCTAAAATTAAAAGCAGTGCAATTATAATAATCTTTCTATATTTATACATTAATTATCATTCACCTCCAGAAACAAATTCAACTTCACCAATATTTACATCTACCTGAGTATTATCAGATTCATCTATATAATATCTTACTGAAACTGGAATTCTATATGGTTGTTGATATTCTTTAAATTCCCATCCATGCTCCAGAGTCAGTTGAGCTACTCTGTCCATAGAATCATGGCCAGATGTTTCTAGAACCTGAATATTATTAACTGTACCTCCAGGTGAAATCTGGACCATCAATCTAACTGTACCTTCAGAACGACTACCCACTAAATCTTTTGGAAAAGTTGGAGGCTCAATTAAACCAATTAAATCTCCTGAAGTTGGTGGTGGAGGGTTGACTTCTTCTTTCTCCTGTTCTGCCGCACTATCTTGAGGAGTTTCTTCTGGCGCAGGTTCTTCTGTTTCTTCAATATTCTCCTGCGTATTTTTCTCTGGAGTTGATTCTATATTCTCCTCTGCTGGTTTTTCATCATTTTTAGCTTTAGACTCAGTCGGTTCTGTTTCGACCCCTTCCGCAGAATTATCTTCCTGGACTACCTCAACCTCACTCTTACTTTCTTTGCTTGCCATAAGCTCCTGTTCATCTTTTGTTGTACTCTGTTCAGGCTCAGGAGCGGGCTTCGGTTCTGGTTCAGTTGGTTCAACTTTTTTTGCTTCCGGTTCAGGAGCAGCTTTTGGCTTTTCTTCAGCTGATTTCATCTCAGCTTCAGGTACCGATTCTTTCTTTTCGATATTTTCCTTTTTAGTTTCAGTTTCAGTTTCTACTTTGCTTTCCTTTTCCACTATCGGCTCAGGCTTCGGTTCTGGTTCAGGCTCGGGTTTCGACACAGGTTCCGGTTTTTTCTCAACAACTTCTTCTTTAATTTCTTCCTTTTCTTCTTTGGCTGGAGCTTCAGTTGATTCTGCCGCTGTTTTCGAATTTTTATCCTCTATAGGAGCAGGTTGATAATCAACCAACTGTACATAACCATACTCACTTAATTTGCTCTCACTCTGAGCACTGCCATGCAGAAAACCAATTGGAAGAAAATAAAGTATCAAGAGATGAAAAATTACTGAGATAACTACATAAAGCAGTAACTTTCTGTCTTCATTGTTATTAGGCATATATTCACCATCCCATTAACTACCTTCTTTATCTGCAGCTAGTGCCAGTCTTGTAATACCCACATTACGCAGACCATCCATTAAAGAGACCACATTTTCATAACGGGTACTTTTATCAGCACTAATTACAATTGTTAAATTTGTATTTTCATTATTTGCAGCTTCCGCTTCCGAAATAATTTGATTTAAATCCAGGGACTGATCTTGATAATAATAATTACCTTCCGAATCAATCTGCACAATAAAGTTTTCTGTATTTTGTTCTGTAGCAGTTACAGCTTTTGGAAGCTGCATTTCAATCCCTTCGGGAGTTGTTCTAAATGTAGTAAAGAGCATAAAAAACACTAAAAGAAAAAATATAACATCAATCATCGGTATAATATTGATTGAACTTTTTTTCTTAAGAGTAGTTTTGAACATCACTGTCACCTCTATTATTGCTGACAACATCAACAATCTCCACCATACTTAAATTCATCTGATGAGCTCTTCTTTCTACTTTATGAGCAAAATATGAATAAAAGATAGCTGTTGGAATAGCAATAATAAGTCCTAAAGCAGTACTAATCAGCGCTGCCGCAATACCAGAACTTATTTGAGCCGGGTTTGCTGCTCCTGCAGCTGTTCCCAGGATATTAAAACTGCTAATAATTCCAATCACTGTTCCTAAAAGACCAAGTAGAGGAGAAATCATAGCCACAACATCTAAAATAGGCAGATGTCTCTCCATTTTCTTTATTTCATCTTCGCCAACAGCCTGCAGGACCTCTCTTAAACGAGAAGGATCTTCACTGTTATGTGCCAGAGCAGTGGATAAAAGTTTTGCATTAGTACCTTTTTTCCCTTTTAATTCATTTAAAGCACTTAAAATATCTCCTTCTTCAACTAAAATTTCAATTCGCTTAATTAATCTAAAATTATTATCATTATTCCTGTAAAAGAAAATTGTTTTTTCAATAATTACCGCCAAACTAAATACCGATGCAATTAAAAGTGGTATAGTCATCGGTCCACCCAATGTAAATAAATTCCAAATACGATTTAAATCCAATCCTATCACTCCTCATAAATCTAATAATAATTAATATATTCTGCACTAATTTTTAGTTTCAATATAAATTATAAGAATCCTTTAAATTAATTTCTAGTCACTGGAAAAATCAACTTAAATAAAGTCCCCTGTCCCTCACTCTCAACTTTAATTTTTCCCTGATGAGCTTCCACCAATTCTCTGGCAACTGCCAGGCCAATACCTGTACCCTGATTTTGCGAATTTCTTGATTTATCTGCTCTGTAAAATCTTTCAAAGATAAATGGCAGATCATCCTTACTAATTCCAATCCCGTTATCCTGGATATAAATAATTAAATTATTTTTTTCTTTTAAAGCTTTTATTTCAATTTTTCCATTTTCATTATTGTATTTTATCGCATTTTCAATAATATTATTAAAAATTTGAAATAAGCTGTTTTGATCCCCTCTAAGATAAAGATTTTCTTTTAGCATTAATTTTACATTTATATTTTTTTCATTCAAAAATTCATGCTGTTGTTTTATAATTTTTTTAATTATTGGAGTTATATTAACTCGTTTTTTTTCTAAATTAAATATCTTATTTTGAGCATCAGCAAAATCATTTAATTTATCAATCAAAATTGTCATTCTCTCTGTTTCTTCCTGCATTTCAGTAATGTTCTCCTGATTTGCTTTTATTTTTTCATCTTCTATTGCTTCCAGATAACCTTTAATTGTTGTCAGTGGTGTCCTTAATTCATGAGCTAAATCAGAAGTTGATTCTTTTCTGATTTTCTCTAATTTTAACAGCTTTTTACTCATTAAATTAAAGGCATCTATCAGTTCAGCTAATTCGTCATCTCCTCTGCTTTCGATATTCTGCTGATAATTCCCTTGAGCTACTTGAAGAGCAGCATTTTTAACTTTAATTACCGGCTTTGATATTTTTTTCGATAAAATAAATGATAAAATTATAACTAATAAAATTACAATTAAAGCACTAAATATTATTGCTTTATAGACATTTTTCTTAAAAAAATTATATAAACCTGAATCAAGTTGATTTTCAGGGTTAATATCTTTCCAGTACAGGGTCAGTAATTTTTGACCATCCACAATAACTTCCTCAGACTTTGTTTGTCCCGGAAGATCACCAGGTAGCTGTCTGATAGCCATATGACTATTTCCGCTCATTCCCATATTCATCCCCATTCTTCTCATCATCTGGGTCATCTGATTATTCTGAGCAGAAAAATAAATAAACTCTCCTTTTTTATTTTCAATCCAAATAGGAATTCTATTAGTCCTGCTGAAATTATCAACTAAAGTTTGAACACTATTAAAATCGTTATTTTTTAAGTTTTCACTAAGCACTGAAGCCAGTTCACTGATAGTCTCTTCTCTCTGTAAATTGATGAAATCATTAAAGCTTTCTCCAATAGAAAAATTAATAAATAGCCCAACCAGCAATAATGAAAGAATAACCAGTGACAGAAAAATAACAAATATTTTTTTCCCAAGTTTAGACATTAAATATCACCAATAAACTTATATCCTGCTCCATAAACAGTTACTATATACTGGTCTTTTTCCAGTTTCATCTTTTTGCGGATGTTTTTAATATGAACATCAATAGTTCTGTCAAAACCACTAAATTCCAGTCCCATTACCCTATCCGCCAGCTGTTCCCTACTTAAAACCTGACCGGCATTATTAATCAGCACCATCAGTATTTTAAATTCAGTACTTGTTAGCTGACAATCACAATTATCATTTTTTACAACCATTTCCTCAGGATATATTTTAAATTTTCCATCATTCAGACTAATAACACCTGCTTTTTCTTGATTACTGCTGCGTCTTAAAATAGCCTTAGTCCTTGCCAATAGTTCCCTCGGACTAAAAGGTTTAGTAAGATAATCATCTGCACCATAATTAAATCCTTCAATTTTGTTTTCTTCACTGCTTTTTGCAGTAAGCATAATAATAGGGATTTCAGAAACCTGCCTTATTTTTTGACATACTCTTTCCCCGCTTATTTCAGGCAGCATTAAATCCAAAATAATTAGATCAAAATTATTATTTTGAAAAATTTCTAAAGCTTTCTGTCCATTATTAGCTTCAAAAATTTCGTAATACTCATTTAAATAACTTCTAATTATTTTTCTTATTTTTTCTTCATCTTCAACAACTAATATTTTTTCCACTCTGCCACCTCAAAAATATAATAAGTTATAATTAAACAAGTCTATTAAATAGTCCTAACTATATCTATTATATAACTTAACACCTCTATAACACAAGTTAAAATAAGATTAAAATAAAAAAAATCTGCCTGCCAGAATGGCAAACAGATAAAATTTCTATCTAGGTTCTACAATCAATTTGATTGCTGTCCTTTCTTCTCCATCAATTTCGATATCTGTGAAAGCAGGAATACAAATTAAATCTATTCCACTCGGAGCTACAAAACCTCTTGCAATAGCCACTGCTTTTACCCCCTGGTTGAGCGCGCCAGCCCCAACAGCCTGTAGTTCTGCATTTCCATTTTCTCGAAGAACACCGGCCAGAGCTCCAGCAACTTTGTTAGGACTAGAATTAGATGATACTTTTAATACTTCCATCTTCGTCTATTACCTCCTTGCTTGGATAAAATATTATTTCCCTTTATATAATATATTAGCCATAAATGAAATAAATTCCTGCTTTTTAAGAAAAAAATTATAAATTATTTTTTTTGATTTTCATGATTTGGCTGACAGAGTTAGTATTCTCATCTATTTTAATAAAAATAGCTTCCATTTTTACTTCTCCGGTTCCTACCTCATATCTAACCGGCAGAGACTCAATCATTTTTTCTATCATTTTATCAGGTTTCATCCCTAAAATAGAATCTACTGCTCCAGTTAAACCTGCATCAGTAATATATCCACTTCCCTCAGGCAAAATTTGAGCATCATTTGTCTGTACATGAGTATGGGTGCCGATAACAGCTGTTACCATCCCGTCTACAGCTCTGGCGAAGGCCATTTTTTCTCCTGTTGCTTCTGCATGGAAATCAACTAAAATAATATCTGAATTCTTTATTTTAGGATATAATTCTATAAATTTATGATAAGGAGAATCATAACAGGACATATAAATCTGGCCAATTAAATTAACCACAGAAATTTTTTTGGAATTAAGCTCTAAGGTTTGCCAGCCCCTACCGGGATTGCTTTCCGGAAAATTTAATGGTCTGATAAGATTCGGGTCATCATCAATAAATTTAAAAATGTCTTTATTGTCCCAGGTATGATTACCCATTGTCAAAAAATCTATTCCATATCCATATAATTCTGCCGCAACTTTTTTAGTTATTCCAAAGCCTCCTGCAGAGTTTTCACCATTTGCAACTACAAAATCAATATCGTATTCTGCTTTAATTTTATTCAGAAAAGTTCTAACAGCCCGTCTCCCAGCTCTACCGACAATATCTCCAATAAATAAAATATTCATGAAAACTCTCCCCTATAGATTCAACTTTACTTACTCATTTGTTATATCATAAATTTATTAAAGGCTCCTCAATAAGAGGAGCCGATTAATTTCATAATTAATTATTTTTATTTAGCATAATCCACTACTCTGGTTTCACGAATAATCACAACTTTAATCTGTCCAGGGTAGTCGAGATTCTTTTCAATTTTCTTAGTAATATCTCTAACCATTTTGGTACTTTCGATGTCATTAATTTTATCAGGCTCAACAATAACTCTAATTTCTCTTCCAGCCTGAATAGCATAAGCCTTTTTTACACCATTAAAAGACTCACCAATTTCCTCTAAATCTTCAAGTCTCTTAATATAAGAATCTAATGTTTCTTTTCTAGCTCCTGGTCTTGCTGCTGAAATTGCATCAGCTGCTGCAACTAAGACTGCTTCTACTGACTTAAATTCAACATCACTATGATGAGCTTCAATTGTATGAATCACTTTTTCACTTTCACCATATTTCCTTGCAGTATCAACACCAAGATTAACATGAGTACCCTCCATATCATGATCAATTGCTTTTCCAATATCATGAAGAAGACCACCACGTCTGGCAAGAGTAACATCAGCACCTAATTCAGCTGCCATAATGCTTGCTAAATAGGACACCTCGATAGAATGTTGTAATACATTCTGTCCATAACTTGTTCTAAATTTAAGTCTTCCTAATAACTTGACTAATTCAGGATTTAAGCCGTGAACTCCTGTATCAAATGTTGCCTGTTCTCCAATTTCTTTAATATGTTGATCCAATTCTTTTTCAGCTTTTTCAACCATTTCTTCAATTCTGGCTGGATGAATTCGACCATCAATAATTAATTTTTCTAAAGCAATTCTTGCTATTTCACGTCTGATTGGATCAAAACCAGAAATAACTACTGCTTCAGGAGTATCATCAATAATTAAATCGATACCTGTTAGACTCTCTAAAGTTCTGATGTTTCTTCCCTCACGTCCGATAATTCTACCCTTCATATCATCATTTGGAAGATTAACAACAGAAACAGTTGATTCTGTTACATGATCAGCTGCAGATCTCTGTATTGCAAGTGAAATAATTTTTCTAGCTTTTTTCTCAGATTCTTCTTTTGCCTGAGCCTCTTTTTCTTTAATCATCTTAGCATATTCATGATCCAACTCAGATTCTACCTTATTTAAAAGGTATTCTTTAGCTTCACTTTCTGAGAAACTAGAAATCATTTCTAATTTTTCCTTCTGTTCTTTTTTAATTTCTTCAATTTCCTCTTCAGCTTTTGCCAGATTCTTATCTCGATCCTTAATACTCTGTTCTTTACGGTCCAAATTTTCAGCTTTACGATCAAGATTTTCCTCTTTTTTCATCAATCTATTTTCTAATTTCTGCAGCTCATCTCGTCTTTTCTGACTTTCTTTATTAGCTTCTTCTCGAATCTGATGAGCTTCTTCCTTGGCTTCAAGAATAGTTTCCTTTTTCTGTGCCTTAGCATCTCTTTCTGCATCTTGGAGTATCTTCTCTGCTTCTTCTTCTGCAGACTGCATACGTGCTTTCGCAATATATTTTCTAATTAAATACCCAATTACAATTCCGAGAGGTAGGGCTATTATAAAATACAATATAGCTCCATTAATAATATTCACCTCCTGTCTTATATTCAATTTTTTAATTTTATATTTACATTTACTAATAATATTTTAACTTTTTTCGTACCTTATGTCAAGAAGAGACTATAATTTGGAATAAAAAGGGAAAAGCCCGCTAAATGCAGGCTTTTCTACTTATTTATCTGTTATCTGATAAATCAAATCATAACTAAAACCTTTATTAGCTAAATAATTTTTTAATTTATAACTGGAACTATCTTCTTCAGTCCGCCTGCGAAGCCATTTTTTCATTAGATATTCAGCCATTTCTAGTTCATCCTGCTCACTTAAATACTGATTTAAAGCGGTATTAATAATCCTCTGATCAACACCCTTATTTTTAAGTTCCTTATATATCAATTTTCTGCCCCGTGGATGATGTTTTTTTCTCGATCTGATCCACAT
This sequence comes from Halanaerobium sp., assembly GCA_041694515.1. Lineage (GTDB taxonomy): Bacteria > Bacillota > Halanaerobiia > Halanaerobiales > Halanaerobiaceae > Halanaerobium. The sequence continues at coordinate 7,773 of JASMSZ010000034.1, read as the reverse complement.
TTCTGCAAAACGTACTTCATTTAAATAATCATTTTCCAGTAGAAAATCAACAACTGCTTTAATAACTTCCTCAGTAAACTCTTTTTTGCGCAGACGATCCTCAATTTCTTTAATAGTTCTTTCTCGATAGCTCAATAATTTAAAAGCCTTATTACGCGCTTTAGAAAATTTTTCCTTATCTATTTGATCCATTGGGAATTATTCCTCTTCCTTTTCTTTTACTTCTTCACTTTTAGCTTCATTTTCACCATCAATCAGGCCTACTTTAACTCTTATTTTTTTATCAATTTCTTCCATAACTTCTGGATTATCACGCAGAAATTCTTTAGAATTTTCTCTGCCCTGACCAAGACGAACATCACCATAGGAATACCAGGAACCAGCTCTATCTACAATTCCTGTTTCTTCTCCCAGATCAATAACACATCCAGGCTGTGAAATCCCTGTTCCATACATAATATCAAATTGGCAATTTCTAAAAGGTGCTGCTACTTTATTTTTAACTACCTTAACCTTGGCTGTACTGCCAATCATTTTATCTCCATCTTTAATGGTCTGTGATCTTCTCATTTCTATTCTGACAGAAGAATAAAACTTAAGTGCACGTCCGCCAGGAGTTGTTTCCGGGTTACCAAACATTACGCCTATTTTTTCTCTGATTTGATTGATAAAAACAACAGCTGCTTTTGATTTGCTAATTGCTCCAGACAGTTTACGCATTGCCTGTGACATCAGTCTGGCCTGCAGACCCATATGAGAATCTCCCATATCACCCTCTAATTCTGCCTTTGGTACCAGAGCAGCAACAGAGTCAATAACCACCAGATCAACAGCATTACTGCGGACAAGAGCCTCCCCAATTTCTAAAGCTTCCTCTCCACTGTCAGGCTGCGAAATTAATAGATTATCAATATTTACACCTAAATTTTTAGCATATTTAGGATCAAGTGCGTGTTCAGCATCAATAAAGGCTGCAATACCATCCAATTTTTGAGCTTCTGCAATTATATGGAGGGCTAAAGTTGTCTTACCAGATGATTCATTACCATATAATTCGATAATTCTTCCTTTGGGGATTCCACCAATACCTAAAGCCAGATCCAGAGGTAAAGCTCCTGTAGGAATAGCTTCTACATTTAATTTTTTTGAATCCCCAAGCCTCATTATTGAACCTTTACCAAATTGTTTTTCAATTCTCTTAACTGCCTTATCAAGCGCTTTTTCTTTGTCACTAGTTGCCAAATTTATCTTCCTCCCCAAATATATTTTAACTGCAATTTTTGTCTTTAATTATATTATAGAACAGATGTTTAATGATTGCAAGGATCAATTTCTATTTAATGGAAAATAATTCAATATATTCTGGGCCGCTGGCTTTTAATTCACTTTTATAAAGGCTGATACTTTTAATTTGCGCATAAATGTTTAAAAAATTTTCCTGCTGAAATTCATCTTTTATTTTAAAAGCTTCACCATTATTGCGCCCCAGAGTTAGATGAGGAATATAGTCCCTCTGGTCACTTTCAAAATCATATTTAAACAGCTCATTTTCCAGCCTATCATGTAGCTTACATAAAATATTTTTACCCTGCTTAAGCGCCAGATAAATCACTTTAGCCTGATTAAGATCCGGGAAAGCATCAACTTTATCAAATTGGATATATGCATTTTTCTCCTTAAAATACATATTTTTTAAACCCTCAATTAAATTTTCTTTTTCTTCAGTTGATGCTTCTCCAATAAATTTAAGTGTCAGATGCCAGTTTTCTTTTTTTACCCATTTAAATTGATTCTTATACTCCTGTTTTAGAGAATTCAGCTTCTTTTCAATCAAGTCTTTGCTGCGTCGATTAATATTAACTGCTATAAAAAGTCTCATTTAGAACACCCTTTAATCTATATTTAATTCATTTTCTACTATATCCAGAAGTTTTCTCGCCTGCTGATACTTGTCGTTAATATGCAGAGCTTTTCTCAGTTCGGACCTAGCAGCTTCTAACATCTCTGCCTGGTAATAAGCTTTTCCTAAATAATAACGGCTCTCTGCATAATCAGAATTTTTATCTACTGCCAGTGAAAAACGTGAGATAGCACGATAATATTCTTCTCTCTCTAGATAAATCTTTCCTTCAGCTAAGTAAGCTTCTACATAATTAGGATTATATTTTAAAGCCTGACTGTAATAATTTAAAGCCTGATTTAAATTACCTTTTACTTTTTCTATATTTCCCAGTAAATAATAACTATAATAAGAATTTTTATTAATTTCTACGGCTGTTTCCAGTGCAGTTTGAGCTCGGTCATAATTTTCTAATTCAATATAACTTTTCCCCAGCCCAATATAGTATGGAGCAAAATCTTTTCTGAATTTTATTCCCTGATTAAAAATAGATACAGCTGAATTATAATTATTTAAACGCTGATATAAATTACCCAGATTTAAATAAAGTGAAGACTGAGTTCCATTTAAATCAAGAGCAGACTCATAATATTCTACTGCCTGATTTAATTTCCCCTGTTTTTCTTTAATTTTTGCGAGATTTAGATAATCAGCTGCACTGGCCTCAGTTTCAATTATTTCCAGATATAAATTTTCGGCTTTCTCTAATTCTTGATTCTCTAAATAAGCATAAGCAAGATCTCTTTTGAAATTAATTTTATTCAAACCCAAACTTTTAGCTTTTTTAAGATATTTCAAAGCTTTTTCAAAATTTGCACTGTCAAATTTGTTGTCTTTATTTAAAAATAATTCTGCAATCTTCCAATTTAAATTTCCACTCTGAAATCCTAAATCATTCATTCTCCCTAAATAATCTATGGCCTTAGTAGTTTGATATCTATTAACTGCAGTCATGGTTGAATAATATAAAACACTAAATTGTAAACCCTCATCTAAATTTTTAGTTTCCAAAAGCTTATTAAATTTTTCTTGAGCAAGAACAAAATTTTCTGAATTATAATCATTTAAAGCTTCAGAAAAAATTTCAGCAGATGTTTTCTCTTCAACTACCTTAGTTTCCTGAGCCAGAGCAAAATTTGAAACTGAAAACAATAAAGAAATAATAATAAATAGATAAACAATTTTTTTAAGCATTTTAATTTTCCTCGCTTCCCTTTATTAATTTATAAATTTCAAATAAAACAATCTGTGAAGCATAATACCGGTTCATTTCTCTACCATAATTTTTCTGTAACTTTAAAATTTTAGTCTTTTCGTTATAAGAGATAGCAATAAACATTGTTCCTGCACTTTTACCATTATGAGCAGTCGGGCCGGCAGCTCCTGTAGTTGCAGCAGTAATTTCTGAATTAAAGATTTTCGCTGTATTCTCAACCATTGCCTTAACACACTCTCTACTTACAACACCATATCTGTCAAGGAGCTCAGAATCAATATTTAATATCTCTTTTTTTACTTTTTCATTATAGGCGACTATAGAACCTAAAAAATATTGTGAGCTTCCTGCTCTGGAACTTAATCTTTCAGCAATTAGGCCTCCTGTAAATGATTCAGCTGTGGCTATACTTAACTTTTTAGTGATTAATAGTTTGTGAACCTTATCTAATATGTCCTGTTGATCTTCTCCATAAATGAAATCATTAAATTTCTTTTTTATTTTTTCCGCAGCCGTATTTATAATTTCATTTTTTTCTTCCGCAGCTAACTGACTGTTCTGGTCAATTTTAAGCCTCAACTTTACTTCAGCTCTTCCAGCCTGATAACTAACCTTAAGATTAGAATCAAATTTTAAATTATCTACTTTAGACGCCAGAGTTGACTCGCCAATTCCTATAAAATTGAATTCTTTAATAAATAATTTGTTTTTACTTTTCTTTTTAAGTTCTTTTAAAATTTTATTTTTAAATAAATACTTTAATTCAGAAGGAACTCCAGGTAATAAATAAAAAGTTTTATTTTCTGTCTTAACTTTCAAAGCTGGAGCTGTTCCTTTTTCATTATTAATAATTTCTGCTCCTTCAGGAATATATGCCTGCGATAAGTTATTGGAAGTCATCTTTGAGTTGTGATTATAAAAGATATTTTTTAATTTTTTTTCAATTTTTTTTGAATAAATCAGATTCAAATCCAGTACTTCCGCAAATGCTTCTTTAGTCTGGTCATCTTTAGTTGGACCCAGACCTCCTGATATAAAAATCAAATCTGCATTCTGGGAGGCAGTAAAAATCGTATTTTTAATATTTTCTTTTTCATCTCCACAAATAAAAATGTTTTCAGGCTCAAAACCTAAATTAGCCAAATTCTCAGCTAAAAATTTAGAGTTGCTATCCTGTACAAGTCCACTAATCAATTCAGATCCAGTCGCTATTATAGCTGTTTTCAATTCTAAACACCTCAATTTTAGTATATCATTTTAAAATAAAAAAATCGACCTATTTAAGGCCGATTGAATTAAAATCTGATTAGAATCATTAAATCAGAGTTATTATTATTTTCAAAATAATTAAAGATATTAGTCCAGCCAGAATATCATCCATCATTACTCCCAGGCCAACTGGCAGAACCTCAACTTTTTTTATTAACCAGGGTTTTAGAACATCAAAAAATCTGAATAAAATAAAACCTCCAACTAAAACCGGCAGTGCTGTCGGTAGAGTATAAAATGTAAGCAGTTGTCCGGCCATCTCATCTATTACTATCCTACTATCATCTTTAATTCCTGTTTGTCTTTGCTCAAAAGTAGCAACTGCAGCTCCTCCTATAGAAACAGCAGAAATCAGGTAGATATTATTTAAAACTGGAAAGACAAATAAAAGCACTACCATGAGTAATGAACCCCAGGTACCGGGAGCAGCAGGTAAATGACCACTATAAAAGCCGGTTGCTAAAAAGTGATTTATTTTATTGATCATAACTTTCCCCTCCTGTATTTACTACCTAAGAATAGTCAACTTCTGCTCCAGCAAAATAAGTATAGCCAGAATAAATAGTTATAATTACAGTTAACCAGATTAAGCCCTCAGTTAAAAGCATCGGTAAATCAAAAATTAGTGGATTTATAATTAAGGCAATAGCTGTTATCATCTGAATAGTAGTTTTAGTTTTACCCCAGATATTAGCAGGAATTACTGAACCCTGATTAGCTGCAACTACTCTTAATCCTGTAACAGCAAGCTCTCTTGCCACAATAATCAGTAAGGGCCAGGTAGAAAGTACACCTATTTCTACAAAGGCTGTAAAAACACCAATAATTAATAGTTTATCTGCCAGCGGGTCAAGTATTTTACCCAGAGTAGTAATTAAATTATGTTTCCTGGCATAATGACCATCATATTTATCAGTTAAAGCAGCTGAGACAAAAACAACAAGAGCAGCAATACTGGTAGTTAAGGAATTAATCAAAATTAAATAAATAATAATTGGAACCAGTAAAATTCTTAGAACTGATAGTTTATTTGGTAAATTCATCCTCAATCTCTCCTATTAAATCATAATGGAAGGCTTCTTTTATTACAGCCTGATAAATTTCTCCAATTTCAAGATTGTGATCTTTAATTGGAAGATAAATCTGATTATCAATTTCCGGTGAATCATAACGAGATCTTGCCAGATAATTTTCCGGATTCTGATCCTCAATTATCAGCTCAATCTTACGTCCAACTAACTCTTTATTTTTAGCCAGGGAAATTTCCTGCTGCAGCTGCATAATTTCTTCTTTTCTTTCTGATTTAATCTTTTCTGAAACTCTCTGATCTAAATTATAGGCTGCAGTTCCTTCTTCTCTGGAAAATTCAAAAACACCCAGTCTATCAAATTCATATTTTTTAACAAATTCTTTTAAATTTTTAAAGTCCTGCTCATTTTCACCTGGAAAACCAGTAATTAAAGAAGTTCTTATTTTTGCATCAGGAATTTTATTTCTTATCTTATTAATAATATTAGCGATATCTTGTTCATTTCCTTTACGGTTCATTAACTTTCTTATCTTTGCAGAAGAATGTTGAATTGGCAGATCAAAATAATTACATATTTTTTCCTTTTCTGCAAAAACTTCAATTATTTCATCACTTATAAATTCTGGATAGCTATATAAAACTCTAATCCATTTAACACCTTCTACTTCCGCCAGCTTTCTTAAAAGTGGAGCCAGCGCAGAATGCCCATAAATATCAACCCCATACTGAGTTGTATCCTGAGCAATAATTATTAACTCTTTAATTCCACTCTCAGCAATTCTTTTGGCTTCTGCTGTGATATCAGCAATTGATCTGCTTTTAACTGTACCTCTAATCTGCGGAATACTGCAGTAAGTGCAATTATTATTACAGCCCTCGGCAATCTTTAAATAAGCATAAACTTCATTATCTAATTCTCGAGGCAGGGAAGAACTATAATCAAAACCTGCTGCTTCTACTCCACCTGTCTTTTTACCTTTCAGACTTTTTCTTATAACTTCGGCTATTTTGTCAAAATTTGAAGTACCAAGCACTGCATCAATTTCCGGAATATCTGCCTCTAATTCCTCACTATAGCGCTGGGTTAAACAACCAGTAACTATCACCGATTTACAGTTATACTGCTTTTTATATTCAAGTGCTGCTAAAATTGTCTCTATCGACTCTTCTTTTGCATCCTGAATAAAACCACAGGTATTAATAATAATCACTTCTGCTTTTTCAAACTTATCTGTATATTGAAATTCTTTTTCTCCTCTTAAAAAACCATTCATATGCTGACTGTCAACTTCATTTTTGGGACAGCCCAGGGTCATTAAAGAATATCTTATCATTTTTACTCCTTTATAGTGTCATAATTTTTAAATAAAATCATATAATTCCAAATTTCAAAGCTCCATAACTACAAAAAAGCCCATTAAGGGCCTGATTACTAAAATGGTCGGGCTATCCGGATTTGAACCGGAGACCTCTACACCCCCAGTGTAGCGCGCTACCAAGCTGCGCCATAGCCCGTTGTCAACAAGAAATATTATATATAAATTAAGTCTTTTTGTCAAATAATTTTTTGGTTATTTATTTTATATAATCCAATTTTTTTAAATATTCCATTGTCTGATCAGGATAATCTGTAACTACAAATACTTCCTGTAAAGATGAGCTGTTTTTTGCAATTAATTTTATCCCACTTCTAGTGTTATATTTAAGCTGGATATAGGCAGGGGTACCACTACCTTTTCTTCTATTAATCCGGCCTGGAATAATGCTCTTAACTAACTTAGAAAGCGCTATATCTTCTAACATGGGTAGTATATCTTCGATTATTGTATGTTCCTGTTTAACTTTATTATGCCTGTATTTATTTGCCATTTAAATCACTTCCTCAATTAATTGTAACATCAATAGATTACTGCCGCAAATTACCGGCTGAATTAGATATATGTAATCAATTAAATAAATAAGTATAAAAAAAAGAAAGTCTAAATCGACTTTCTAATAAATTCAATGGAGCTGATGACCAGACTTGAACTGGTAACATGCTCATTACAAGTGAGCTGCTCTACCAATTGACCTACATCAGCATATATTAAACTAAAATAAAATGGCAGGGGAGACAGGAAATGAACCTGCAGCCAATGGATTTGGAGTCCACTACTCTGCCAGTTGAGCTACTCCCCTAAAAAATGGAGCTGATGACCAGACTTGAACTGGTAACCTGCTCATTACAAGTGAGCTGCTCTACCAATTGAGCTACATCAGCATATATTAAACTAAAATAAAATGGCAGGGGAGACAGGAATTGAACCTGCAGCCAATGGATTTGGAGTCCACTACTCTGCCAGTTGAGCTACTCCCCTA
>JASMSZ010000033.1:0-16276 GCA_041694515.1 Halanaerobium sp. | reverse complement strand
GAGCAGAATTACATGTAAATATGAATTTCCGGTGGTAATAGCGGAGGGGCAACACTTGTTCCCATCTCGAACACAAAAGTTAAGTCCTCCAGCGCCTATGGTACTGCATTGGTAACGATGTGGGAGAGTAGGTCGCTGCCGGTCCTTTTATACTCCCCGATAGCTCAGTTGGTAGAGCAGATGACTGTTAATCATCTTGTCGCAAGTTCGAGTCTTGCTCGGGGAGCCATTTTTATTTAGAGACCTTTATAGGGTCTTTTTTTATTTTGTTTTTTTCTAAATTTTAAACTCAAACTTCGCACTTGCAAAAGGGTTATTTATGTGCTAAGTTTGAGATTTTAAATTAATATTTTTAAATCAAATATTCTCGCCTTAAAAACACTCACGGTAATTGTGGGTGTTTTTGTGTGATAATTTACTTGCATTTTTTTATAAATATAGTATTATATAATTAAAGGTCAAGATAAGTCAAAGTTAGGAGGGGGAGAATATGTCAAGTTTGTCTGATCAGATTGAACAATATTTAAGGCGACAAATTTCTAAATATCAAGGTAAAGTAAAAATCAAAAGGAATCAACTAGCTGAAAATTTTGATTGTGCTCCTTCCCAAATAAATTATGTACTTGATACAAGATTTACAGTGGAAAATGGTTATGTTGTTGAGAGTCAGCGTGGTGGTGGAGGATTTATAAAAATAATTCGAGTTACTTTAAATTCTGAGAAAGAAGTAATTCAGAAAGTAATTAATAAATTGGACCGTGCAATTAGTCAGCGAGAAGCTCATGGAATTATAAAAAGATTGTATGATAATGACTTGATTTCAGAGAGGGAATATTATCTCATGGAGCGAGCAGTTCATCGCAATGTTCTGGGAATTTCTCTGCCAGAAAGAGATTATTTGAGGGGACGGATACTTAAAAATATGTTAGAAGTTATTTTTAAAGTGAAGGAGGACTAGATAATGCTCTGTGAAAGATGTGAAGAAAATGCGGCCTCTGTTCATTTAACAAGAATAATTAATGGCCAAAAAGAAGAAATACATCTTTGTGAAGATTGTGCCAGAAAAAGTAGTCAGTTGAATTCTGATGATACCGATTTGAGTTTTCAAAGTCTTTTATCAGGAATTTTAAATCACAAATTTTCAAATAAAGAATCATCATTTTTTTCAAATGATAGTTCACAGAAGTTAGTCTGTCTCAACTGTGGTATGAGTTATCACGAATTTACTAAAAAAGGACTTTTCGGCTGTGAAGAATGTTTTAATGTTTTTGATCAAAAATTGGATAATTTATTTAAAAGAATTCATGGGAATATTCGACATAATGGTAAATATCCTCTTTCTTTTCAGCAAAAATTAGAGACAGAATCTGAACTATTTGAATTAAAAAAAGAAATGCAGACAGCTGTTGAAAAGGAAAATTTTGAAAAAGCAGCAGAAATTAGAGATAAAATCCATGCAATTAAAAGCGACATGGAGGAAGATAATAATGAGGCATAATTTGATAAGTAATTGGCAGACTGAATCAGGTAAAGAAAAGGATGTTATCTTGAGTTCGAGAATTCGACTGGCCAGAAATCTCAAAAAATATAAATTTCCTAATAAAAGTAACCAGATCGAAAAAAATGAATTGATTGAGAGCCTTAAGTTAAAATTAGATTTTTTAATTAATGATGGATTTGATTTTTATTTAATGAAAGATTTAGATAAAATTGAAAGATTACTTTTGCATGAAGAATATTTGATTAGTAGTAGTCATACAAAAAGTTCTGCCCAAAAAGCACTGTTTTTAAATAATGAAAAGCATATTTCAATTATGGTAAACGAAGAAGATCATCTCAGAATACAAATATTAAGGGCTGGTTTAGAATTTAATGATATCTGGGAGCAAATTGATCAACTTGATGATCAGCTGGATCAAAGAATAGAATATGCTTTCTCAGATAAATGGGGTTATTTAACCAGCTGTCCAACTAATGTGGGCACTGCCTTAAGGGCCTCCGTGATGTGTCATTTGCCTGCACTTGTTTTGAGTGGTAGAATTGATAATATTTTGGGGGCAGTTGGTAAATTCGGATTAACTGTTAGAGGTGTAGCTGGAGAAGGCAGTAATAGTGAAGCCGAACTTTTTCAGATTTCAAATCAGATAACTTTAGGATTTAGTGAGAAAGAAATAATAGATAAGTTAGAAAGTGTTATTCAGCAGATTATTGCTGAAGAGAGGAAAAGTCGAGAATATTTATTAAGAAATAATTATCTTAAATTAAAGGATAATGTTTTAAGATCACTTGGTGTTTTAAAATATGCCTATCAATTAGAAGAAGCTGAGGCTTTAAAATATTTATCAAAAATTAAATTCGGTCAGGATACAAATTTAATTGAAGAAAAATTGGATCAGGACTTATTCAGGAAATTATTATTTAAAATTAAAGATGCTCATCTTCAATATGATTTTGATAATCAACTGAATCAGGAAAAATTAAATATAAAAAGAGCTGAAATTATAAGAAATACATTAAATAAGGAGTGAAAATAATGTTTGCAAAATTTACAGAAAGAGCAAGAAAAGTTTTGAGTATTGCTGAACAGGAAGCGTTAAAGTTGAAACACAGTTATGTAGGAACCGAGCATATTCTGTATGGTTTAATTGCAGAAGATCAGGGTATTGCTGCGCGTGCTTTAATAGATAATGGTATTAGTAAAGAAGTTGTAGAAAGTAAAATTATTGATATGATTGGTAAAGGTCAAAATGAGGTAAAAGGTTCTATAGGTTTAACCCCGCGAAGTAAAAAGGTACTGAATCTAGCAATGGATGAAGCCCGAAAAATGGGGCATAATTATATTGGAACCGAGCATCTTCTTCTGGGTTTAATCAGAGAGGGAGAAGGAGTAGCTGTTAGGATTTTAATGGATCTAAATAGTAATATTAGTAATATCAAAGATGAAGTGGTTGATTTACTTGGAGGTAAAAATTCTATGCAGAAAAAATCAAAAACCTCAGGTAGAAAAACTAAAAATCTGGATGAATACAGCCGTGATTTAACTGAAATGGCAAGAGAAAATAAGCTGGATCCGGTTATTGGTAGAGATAAAGAAATTAATAGAGTTATTCAGGTTTTGAGTAGAAGAACTAAAAACAACCCTGTACTAATCGGTGAGCCTGGTGTTGGTAAAACAGCTATTATCGAAGGCCTGGCACAGATGATAGTCAGCGAAAATGTGCCTGAGTTACTTTTAAATAAAAGAGTTGTATCCCTTGATTTAAGTTCTTTAGTAGCTGGTTCAAAATATAGAGGAGAATTTGAACAGCGTTTAAAAGGAGTAATGACCGAGATTATTGAAAGTGGAAATATAATTTTGTTTATAGATGAGATGCATACTTTAGTTGGTGCTGGAGCTGCGGAAGGTGCAATTGATGCTGCTAATATTTTAAAGCCGGCATTAGCTCGAGGTGAATTACAGGCAATAGGAGCTACTACTCTTGATGAATATCGTAAATATATAGAAAAAGATGCAGCCTTAGAAAGAAGGTTCCAGTCTGTACTGGTAGAAGAAAATTCTACTGAAGAGGCAGTAGATATTTTAAAGGGTCTCCGCGATCCTTATGAAGCACATCATAAGGTTAAAATTACAGATCAGGCAATAAAAGATGCTGTGGTATTATCTCATCGATATATATCCGATAGATTTTTGCCGGATAAGGCTATTGATTTAATTGATGAGGCCGCCTCTAAAGTCCGACTGAGCAACAGTACCAGACCACCAGAATTTAAGGAACTAAGTCAGAAGTTAGAGGAAGCAGAAAAAGAGAAAGAGGCAGCAGTAAAAAACCAGGAATTTGAAAAAGCTGCCAGAATGAGAGATAAGGAAAAAGGTCTAAAAAAAGAACTGGAAGAATTGAAAAACAACTGGGAAAATGAAAAAGGAAAAGCAGAAGCTGTTGTAACTACTGAAGATATTGCAGAAATTGTTTCCAGCTGGACAGGTATTCCAGTGACCAAACTTGAGGAAGCTGAGACTGAAAGACTGCTTCGTCTGGAAGATGAACTGCATAAACGGGTAATTGGCCAGGACGAAGCTATTAAAGCAGTATCAGAAGCTGTACGTAGAGCTAGAGCTGGTTTAAAAGATCCCAAAAGACCAATTGGTTCTTTTATCTTTTTAGGACCTACAGGTGTCGGTAAAACTGAACTGGCAAAAACTCTAGCTGAAACAATGTTTAATGATGAGGATGCAATGATTAGGGTCGATATGTCAGAATATATGGAAAAACACTCTGTTTCCAGACTTGTCGGTTCACCTCCTGGCTATGTTGGACATGATGAAGGTGGACAATTAACTGAGCCTGTCCGTAGAAGACCCTACTCTGTAATTTTATTTGATGAGATAGAAAAGGCTCATCCTGATGTGTTTAATGTACTGCTTCAAATTTTAGAAGATGGTGTATTAACAGATACTCACGGACGTAAAGTTGATTTTAAGAATACTATTGTTATTATGACTTCTAATGTTGGTGCTGATTTTATAGAAAAACAGTCACAGCTTGGATTTAAAACAGAAAATGATGAAAAAGCAAATTATGAACAGATGAAAGATAATGTTATGTCACAGCTTAGAAAGACATTTAGACCTGAGTTTTTAAATAGGTTGGATGAAATCATCGTTTTCCATTCTCTAAATAAAGAGCATATCAAAAAAATTGTTGATCTGATGTTAGATGATTTAAGAGATAGACTGGAAGAAAAGGAAATCGAACTCGAAATGAGCGAAGCTGCTAAGGCAAAACTGGCAGAGGATGGTTATGATTCGGAGTTTGGTGCTCGTCCTTTAAGAAGGACAATTCAGCGTCAGATAGAAAATCCATTATCAATTAAAATACTTGATAAAGAGTTTGAAGAAAAGAGAAATATTACTGTAGATGTTAAAGATGATGAATTTGATTTTGAGATAAATTAGAATGAAAATTGTAAATTGACCTCTCTTGTAAAATGCTGTAAAAAATGATATAATTAGAGACAAATATAAACAAATTAAGAGCTAGGAGTTATTGATAATGGCAAAAGCAAAAAAGTATTATCTATGTCAGGAATGTGGTTACAAATCAGTTAATTGGATGGGAAAATGTTCTAACTGTGGTTCCTGGGATAGTTTTGAAGAGGTTATTGAAGATAAATCAAGAGATCAAAAAAACAAATATAATTTGAATAGAGAGGAGAAGCAGCCCCTTCCGATTACAAAAATTTCGTCAGTCAAGCGTCAGCGTTATCAAACAAATATAACTGAACTTGATCGGGTACTGGGAGGCGGTATTGTTTCTGGCTCTCTGATATTACTTGGTGGAGCCCCTGGTATTGGTAAATCAACACTAATACTTCAGGTGGCTTCTCTTTTTAGTCAAAAATATGGGAAAACTCTGTATCTTTCGGGAGAAGAATCAGCTTCTCAGATAAAAATGAGAGCAGAAAGATTAAATTGTATGGAAGAAAATTTAAACATTTTAGATGAAAGAGATTATATGGTTTTAGAAAATCATATTTCTAAAAACAAAAATTATTCTCTAATTGTTGTAGATTCAATTCAAACTGTCCATATTCCAGAATTAGATGCAGCTCCAGGTAATCTAACTCAGATAAAAGAGGTTACAAATAGACTGGTTAAACTGGCAAAAACCACCGGGATTCCGGTAGTTTTAATTGGCCATGTAACTAAAGAAGGAGAGTTAGCAGGTCCCAGAGTTTTAGAACATCTGGTTGACACTGTGCTGCAGTTTGAAGGTGATAATTATCATATGTACAGAATGCTGCGGGCCAAAAAAAATCGTTTTGGTTCAACAAATGAGATTGGTGTTTTTGAAATGAAAGCAGACGGAATTAATGAAGTAGCCAATCCTTCCAGTTTTTTTATTAATGAGAGATCAGCAGATGTTTCAGGTTCAATAATCACTCCTGCTTTAGAGGGAAGTAGAGTTCTTCTGGTTGAAGTACAGTCTCTAGTTACAGATGCTGCTTTTCCTTCTCCCCAGAGGCTGGCTAAAGGAGTTGACTATAAGCGGCTATCTTTACTCTTAGCTGTTTTAGAAAAAAGACTGGGAGCTGATTTTAAAGAACATGATGTTAATTTAAATATCACTGGTGGTATTAATGTGGAAGAACCTGGACTTGATTTAGCAATTATAGCGGCTGTTATCTCAAGCTATAAGGATATATCACTGGATAATGAGTTAGCTGTAATTGGAGAGGTCGGGCTTGGTGGTGAAGTAAGAGCAGTAGGTCAGATAGAAAAAAGGATAAATGAGTTAAAGAAACTTTCATTTAAAAAAGTAATAATACCAGCTGCAAATGCAAAAAATATTGCCTTTGATCCTGAAATTAAAATAGATGCAGTAAAGGATATAGCTGAATTTGTAAAGCTGATTTTAAACTAAGCAATTTAAAAATTATAAGAAAAGAGGTGAAGCAATGGAAGAAATCGATGATAGATTATTGGATATTCTAAAGGTTTTGGCTCCCGGTACAGTATTTAGGAATGGTCTGGAAAACATATTAAGAGCTCAGACAGGCGGTCTGATTGTTGTTAGTGACAGAGAAGAGGTAATGAATCTGGTTAATGATGGATTTCAGATTGAAGCTCCCCTCTCACCTGCCCGTTTATATGAACTTGCCAAAATGGATGGCGCTATTGTACTGGACCAGGATGCTGAAAATATTTTATTTGCTAATGCTCAGTTGATACCTGATCCGACTGTCAAATCATCTGAGACTGGAACAAGACATAAAACAGCTGAGAGGGTGGCCCGCCAGACAGGAGAATTGGTAATCGCTATTTCTCAGAGGAGATCAATTATTACTATTTATAAGGGTGATTCAAAACATATATTAGAGGATATTAGAGTGGTTCTTGTTAAAGCTAATCAGGCAATCCAGACTCTAGAAAAATATCGCTCTGTTTTTGATCAGGCTCTTACTAATTTGAGTGCTCTAGAATTTGAAGATTTAGTTACTCTTTCCGATGTAGTAACTGTTATCCAGAGGACAGAGATGGTGCTAAAAATTCAGCGGGAAATAGAAAAATATATCTCTGAACTGGGATCAGAGGGGAGATTAATTAAAATGCAGTTAGAAGAACTTGTCAGCAATGTTAGAGAAGAAGGTATTTTGCTAATTGAGGATTATATTTCAGAAGAATTAGAAGAGGATACATCTGATCCAGAAAAGGTCCTGGAAAACTTAACTGACTGGTCTTCTGATGAGATTTTAACTTTAAACACAATTAGTAAGGCTCTTGGCTACAGCGGCAGTGTTAATGCTTTAGATGAGACAGTTTCACCACGCGGTTATCGTATAATGCGTAAAATTCCAAGACTGCCGATGCCTGTTATTGAAAATTTAGTTGAACATTTTGAAAATTTACAGGCAATTATTCGAGCTTCAGTTGATGAACTTGATGATGTAGATGGAATTGGAGAAGTACGTGCCCAGGCAATTAAAGATGGACTGCGCCGACTTAGAGATCAGGTTTTACTTGACAGACATATTTAGTACACTTCGTTATAACTTAAGTGAAAAAGTGCTCAAATTGACTGAGACTTTTTAAAATGATATAATTATAAGGTGGATTTTTATTGCTTTCATAAAAGAGGAGTGGATAAGATGTATAAAATTGGTGATAAAGTCGTTTATCCTAATCATGGTGCAGGAACCATTGTTGGTATTGAGACTAAGACTATTTTAGATGAAAAAAAAGAGTATTATATTATGAAACTTCCAATTGGTGAAATGAAAGTTATGATTCCTGTTGATAAAATTGATAAAATTGGTATCCGTGATGTTATTTCTGAACAAAAAGCAGATGAGGTTTTTGAATTATTAAATGGTGAAAAAAGTAAAATGTCACAAAACTGGAACCGTCGTTTTCGTGCTAACCAGGAAAAATTAAAAACTGGTGATATATTTGAAGTAGCAGAAGTTGTGAGAAATTTAAGTATTAGAGATAGAGAAAAAGGTTTGTCAACTGGTGAGAAAAAAATGTTAAGCAATGCAAGACAGATATTAATCAGCGAGCTTGTTTTAGCCAAAGATATGGATGAAGATAGCATTTCTAAAAAAATGGATGATTTATTTACACTTACTGAGAAAGAAGAACAAGAAAAGAAGGAAAAAGAAGAAAAAGCTAAAAAAGAAAAAAAGGAAAAAGCTGAGAAAGAGAAAAAGAAAAAAGATAGTGATTCTTAACTAGTAATTTTTTTTGGAAGGGGGTGAGAGTGAGATAATGTTAAAAAAAATAATGCGCTTGATTTTTGGGGTTTTTGGTGGTGTTATCGCATACAACCTGGTTTATATTTTTGGTTTTGCCAGCGAGTACACTTTTAGCTGGCAGAATATTGGGGAATTCTTTTTAACCAGGCAGTTTTATGCTGTTTTATTGGGAGCAATATTGGGTTATTTTTTAATATTTTATTTATTAAATAAATTACTGGATTTTATTATGGATTTTGAGTTGAAATTTAAAGAGATTAGTTGGAAAAAAATTGTGATAGCAGTAATTGGTCTTATAATTGGTCTTATAACAGGTGCTATTATAAATTTTATTTTTTCTATTCCCAGAATACCTCGGATTGGAATGCCTCTGCAAATTTTTATTAATATTACATTTACTTATATGGGGTTTGCTCTTGCTGTTCACAAAGAAAAGGATATAGCCTCTTTTTTATTTGCCAGAAAAAAAGAAGAGATAGACTGTCCCCAGATTAAAACTGGCAGTGATAAAATATTGGATACCAGTGTTATAATTGATGGTAGAATTTATGATATTTGTAAAACAGGATTTATAGAAGGTAATTTTGTTATTCCCGAATTTGTTTTAGAAGAACTGCAGCATATTGCTGATTCTGCTGATGACTTAAAAAGAAATCGAGGCCGCCGTGGTCTTGATATTTTAAGACAGATGCAGAACGATGATCAAATCCAGGTAGAAATAATAGATTATGATTTTGAAGAAGTATCTGAAGTTGATAGTAAACTGGTTAAGCTGGCCCAGATAACCGAAGCTAAGGTTTTAACCAATGATTACAATTTAAATAAAGTTGCAGAATTACAGGGAGTTAATGTTTTAAATATTAATGAACTGGCAAATGCAGTTAAACCTGTAGTATTACCCGGGGAAGAAATGGATGTTAAAGTGATTAAGGAAGGTAAAGAAAACGGCCAGGGGGTAGCTTATCTTGATGATGGGACAATGATTGTTATTGAAGAAGGAATTAAATATCTGGGAGATGATATTTCAGTACTTGTGACCAGTATATTACAGACAGCTGCTGGTAGAATGATCTTTGCTCGCCCTAAAACAAATTAGAGGATGATTTAAATGTCGGAGATTGGTGTTTTAATTGCTGCTGCTGGTAGAGGTAAAAGAATGGGAAAGAGCATAAATAAGCAATTTTTAAATCTTATGGGAAAGCCTGTTTTATATCATACCATAAAAACTTTTTTGGACTGGCCTCGGGATTTTGAGCTTAATATAGTACTTCACCCTGACGAGGTAGAATATTTCAAAAACAATATAATGCCATTATTTATTGATTGCCAGACTGAATTCAATTTAATTGCTGGAGGTAAAAGCAGAAAAGAATCGGTTAATAATGGTTTAAAAGACTTTAGTGATAAAGTTAATTATGTTATAATACATGATGGCGCACGACCAATGTTAAAAAAAGAGTTAATAGAAAGAACATATCTGGCAGTAAAAAAATATGATGCTGTCAGTTGTGGAATTAAAGTTAAAGACACAATAAAAGTAGTAGAGAATTCTTTTTCTAAAAAAACCCTCGCTCGTAATTCTTTAAGAGCGATCCAGACACCCCAAGCATTTAGATTAGATATAATAAAAAAAGCACATAAAAATTATAAAAAAGATGAAGCACTTGATGATGCCTCTCTGGTTGAAGAACTGGGGAAAAAGGTTTATATTGTTGATGGTGATTATAATAATTTTAAAATTACCACTCCGGAAGATTTAAAACCGGCAGAAATTATTTTAAAGGAGCAGGCTAATGTTTAAAGTTGGTTTTGGCTATGATAGTCATCGCTTTGCTAAAAATAGAAAACTTTTTTTAGGTGGGGTAGAAATAGAATCTGATTTTGGTCTTCAGGGCCATTCAGATGCTGATGTTTTACTGCATGCTTTAATGGATGCACTGCTCGGATCAGTTGGGAGTGGTGATATCGGAAGCCACTTTCCGGATGATGATCCTCAATATAAAAACATCAGCAGTTTAAAACTTTTAAGTGAGGTCAAAAAAGAAGTAGAAATTAGAAACTTTGTAATTAATAATTGTGATTTAGTAGTTGTTGCAGAAAAACCCAAATTAAAACCCTATCGCAGTCAAATTCTCGCTTCGATTGCAGACAGTTTAAATTTAGAGCAGAAAGATATTAATTTCAAGGCAACAACAAATGAAAAAATGGGTTTTACTGGCCGGGGAGAAGGTATGGCAGCTTATGCTGTCGTTAGCGTAGTTGAGAAGGAATTATGGCAGTTTTTTAAGAAGATGAACTGGAAGGGAGTACTAGATGATGTTAGTAAAGAATATAATGACAAATGATCCAATAACAATTGCTCCAGATGTATCGATTATGGAAGCGGAAAAAATGCTTTCTATTAATAAAATAGGTAGATTGCTAGTTGAAAAAAACGGAAAAGTAATTGGAATGTTAACAGATGGTGATATAATCGCTGAGAAGAATTTAGATGCTTCGGTTAGGGAGTTTATGTCTGATGATTTAATTGTTATTAATGAAAAGAGCACAGTTCAACAGGCAGCAAAAAAATTATCCGACAATCACATCGGAGGTCTGCCTGTTTTTAATGATAGAAAAGAATTAGTAGGAATTGTTACATCGGAAGATATAGTCTACGGATATTTAAAAGATGAAGAAGAAGAAATGGAAATGGAGAAGAAAACTATAACTCCAGAAAGTTCTGCTATTTATCTTTCAATGACTAGAAGTCGTGACTATGAGGAATACTGGTTGAAAAAAATAGAAGGTTATGGATATCGCGGAGCAATTACTCAAACTGGTGCCAGTGCAGAAAAACTACCGATTAAATTGCGCGAAAGCACTACTGTTGCTGCAATTGCCAGAGGAGTAATTAGCGAAAATTCTCGAGAGAAAATGGCTGTTTCCAATGCTGTTAAAGATGCATACAGTCAGCTGGACCTTGTAAATCCTGGTCTTGGAGGAGGTTTTAAAATAGCAGTTGTCCGTGGAGATGGGCATATTTCTGTTGCTATTTTTGGTAAGTTTGGTCATGCTTTAGTTGATGGTCCTGAACAGTTAACTGTTGGTACAAGTGTAATATAATTTAATATAATTATAGATATATTTAGGAGGAATTATAAGGTTATGAATAATAACATAAGATTGCGCTTCCCCCCGAGTCCTACCGGGAAGATTCACATTGGTAATATGCGAACAGCTCTCTTTAATTGGCTGGTTGCAAAGCAAAAAGACGGGGAATTAGTTTTGAGAATTGAAGATACAGATCAGGCAAGATCAACCAGGGAATTTGAAGATATTATTATTCAGGAGATGGAATGGCTTGGCCTGGATGCAGATGAGGGTGTTGGTATTGGTGGAGATTACGGTCCTTACCGTCAGACTGAAAGGATTGATCTTTATCAGGAATATGCTGATAAACTATTAGAATCCGGTCATGCCTATAAATGTTACTGTACTAAAGAAGAACTGGACGAAATGAGACAGCAGGCGATTGAGAATGATAAGATGCCTCGTTATGACGGGTCCTGTCGTAATTTAACTGAAGAAGAAAGAAAAGCTTATGAGGAAGAAGGAAGAGAGCCAGTTTTACGTTTCAAGCTGCCTGCGGAAGAAAAAGAAATAGTTGTTGAAGACTTAATTAGAGGGGATGTTAGTTTTAGCTCTTCTGTCCTAGACGACTTTATTATTTTTAAATCTGATGGAATGCCTACTTATAATTTCGCAGTAGTAATTGATGATGCGTTAATGAAAATTTCCCATGTTGTCAGGGGTGAAGATCATCTTTCTAATACTCCAAAACAAATCCTAATCTACCAGGCTTTAGGTTTTGAATTACCTGAGTTTGCACATTTACCATTAATTTTAGATGAAAATAAGGCCAAACTTAAAAAGCGGGGTAAAGATTCTGTTTATATTGGTGAATTTAGAGAACAGGGCTATTTACCGGAAGCACTATTTAATTTTATGGCTTTATTAGGCTGGTCAACCGGTGATGAAGAGGAGATACTCTCTCAGGAAGAAATTATAGAGCGTTTTGCCATTGAAGATGTCAATAAAAGTGGTGCTGTTTTTGATAGAGAAAAACTGAACTGGATGAATGGCAAGTATATTCGGGCAGCTGAACTTGATAGAATCGTAGAGCTGTCACTGCCTTTCTTACTGGAATCTGGTCTGGTTGATGAGGAATATATAGAAAACAATAGATCCTGGCTGACTGAAGTGATTGATGAGGCTAGAACTGGAGTTGATTATTTATCTCAAATTCCAGGAGAAGCAGAGCTGTTTTTAACTGAGATAGAGTTTGATAATCCAGCTGAAGCGGCGGAGGAATTTAAAGGTGCAGATGTAAAATTAGTATTTGAAACCTTAAAAACAAAGATGTATCAGAAAGATGAACTAACAGCAGAAGCAGTTGGAGAAATTTTTAAAGAGCTTAAAAATGAGCTTGATGTAGGTGGGAGAACAATTTACCATCCAACAAGACTTGCAATTACCGGCAAAGGTTCTGGCCCGGAAATGACAAGGGTTATTTCAATTTTCGGAGCTGAAGAAATTGCTCGCCGACTTGATGCTGCCTTAGAACTAGCTGAAAATAATTAATAAAGAGATAATATTAAGGGTCTTCTCTCAGGGAGAAGGCTCTTTTTTAAAAGCAGTTAATAATTTTAATATTTATTTAAAATAGGGTCAGTAAGAAAAGACAGTAAGAAAGGAGTGAAGAAATGCTAAAAGTTTATAATACATTAACAGGCAAAAAAGAAAAATTCGAGACAGAAGAGGCAGGCAGAGTGAAAATGTATGTCTGTGGATTGACTGTTCAAAACTATTCTCATATCGGCCATATCAGAAGTGCGATTAATTACGATGTAGTTAGACGTTTTCTTGAATATTTAGGTTATCAGGTTGATTATATTTCCAATTTTACTGATATTAATGAGAAAATAGTGAAAAGAGCAGCAGAAGAAGGTCTAACTCCTACAGAACTGGCTGATAAATATGCTAATGCTTTTTTAGAAGATATCAGGGAATTTAATATTAAAGCAGCTGATAAATATTTGCGGGTTAGCGAAAATATTGATCAGATTATTGAAATGGTAAAAACTTTAATCGATAAAGGCTATGCTTATGAGGTAAATGGGAATGTTTACTTTAGTGTAGAAAGTTTTGATGATTACGGGAAATTGTCAGGAAGAAATCTGGATGAGATGCAGGCTGGTGCCAGAATTGCGGTAAATGAAGAAAAAAGAAACCCTTTAGACTTTGGTCTATGGAAAAAAGTTGAACCAGGAGAAGGCTGGGATAGTCCCTGGGGAGAAGGTTGGCCTGGCTGGCATATAGAATGTTCTGCAATGTCAATGAAGCGTCTGGGAACCACTTTCGATATTCACGGAGGTGGAGTCGACCTAATTTTTCCTCATCATGAAAATGAAATAGCTCAATCTGAAGCTTACAGTGGGCAGAAATTTGTTAATTACTGGCTGCATAATGGGACTGTTAATTTGAGTGGAGAAAAAATGTCTAAATCTCAGGGCAACTTTTTTACAAGCCGAGAAGTTTTAAAAGAGTTTTCAGCCCGGGTAGTCAGATATTTTCTTTTGAGCAGACATTATAGAAGCCCAATTGATTTTTCTTATCAAAAATTAGAGGAAGCTAAAACTTCACTGGAACGAATTGAAAACACAAGAAAACAGCTGGCAAAAGTTCTGAGTCTGGATATTGATTCGGCAGCTGAGAATAAAGTGGCTGAAGAATTTTTTGAAAAGATTGTTGAAAAACAGAAAGCATTCGTTACAGCTTTGGAAGATGATTTTAATACAGCCGAAGCAATTGGAGTTTTACATGATCTTGTTGGAGAAATTAATAGTTTTATCAATCAAAAAGATTTCACTTTAAATGAGAAAAATTTTGCTATTTTAGAAGAAACAGAAGAGATTTTTCTGGAATTAGCAGAAATCCTGGGTTTAGAGTTTGAACTGGAAGCAGCTGCAGCAGTTGAAAATGATCTAGTTGATCCACTTGTTAATTTATTGATAGATTTGAGAGATAAAGCCAGAGAAAATGAAAACTGGGAAGAAGCGGATTTGATTAGAGACCGACTGCAGGAAATAGGAATTGAAGTTATAGATACTTCCCGGGGGACAGAATGGGAGATAAAGGAATCTAAAATAGATGATATAGATTCCAGAAAAATAAAACGTCTGGATCAGAACTAAAAGATATTGAGATGAATCGATTTGATAAAAAAGGAATGATAAATAAATGCCAAAGATTGAAGGAAAAAATCCGGTTTATGAAGCTTTAAGAGGAAATAGGAAAATACATCGTATTTTTATTCAGTCAGAAATTTCAGCTGAGGTAATAGATAAAATTTTAGAGATGGCCGAAGAGAAAAATGTTCCAGTCAGTAGAATTTCTTCACAAAAATTAGATGAAAGTGCCAGATCTCATGCCCATCAGGGAGTAATTGCAGAGGCTGATCCCCTGCAGGAATATGGTCTGTCAGATATAAGTGAGATCAAGGAAAACAAAGAAGGCGATTCTCTGGTTATTATTTTAGATGAGATAAAAGATCCCCATAATTTTGGGGCAATAATCAGAACTGCATATGCAGCTGGTGCTGAGGCAGTTATTTACCAGGATCGCCGTGCTGTAGGGATTACACCGGTAGTGTTGAAATCTGCAGCCGGGGCAGCAGAACATATTCCTTTAGTTAAGGTTTCTAATATTAATTATGCTATAAGGGATTTAAAAAAGTCTAATTTCTGGATTGCCGGTGCTGATGCTGCAGCTGAACAAAATCATTTTGAGGCTGACTTAAGTGGTTCGATTGGACTTGTAATTGGAAGTGAGGGTAGTGGACTTAGAAGACTGGTTAGAGAAAACTGTGATTTCCTTGTTAAAATTCCAATGAGTGGAGAATTAGGGTCCCTTAATGCGTCTGTAGCAGCAGCTGTTATAATTTACGAAATTTTCCGTCAGCGCGGAGAAGATATTTCTTGACGAAAGTTTTTTTAGCAAGTATAATAGTAATGTAATGGATAAGGGGGGGATTCTGGTTGAAGATGAATGCTCAGGAACTCGATTTTGATGATATCAGTTTTGAAGAGTACAAGCAGATGTCCGATGATGAACTGGTTGAACTGGTACATCAGGGGGATATGGAAGCTCAGGAAACTCTGATCAAACGTTATAAGAACTTTGTGCTTGCTAAATCACGCTCTTATTTTTTGGTAGGAGCTGATCGTGAAGATATTGTTCAGGAAGGCATGATTGGTCTTTATAAAGCAGTGCGTGATTATAAAATTGAGAGACTGGCCTCTTTTCGGGCTTTTGCAGAATTATGTATTACCCGACAGATAATCACTGCGATTAAAGCCGCCACCCGCCAGAAACACCAGCCTTTAAATACTTATATTTCTTTAAATAAGCCAATTTATGATGAAGAATCAGATAGAACTCTTCTGGATATTCTAAAGGGTGGAAAATTATCCAATCCGGAAGTTTTATTTATCAGCAATGAAACTTATGATTTAATTGAATCTGAGATTTCTTCAATGCTGAGCGATTTAGAGTTTGATGTTCTGCAGGAATATTTAGATGGAAAATCTTATCAAAAAATTGCTGAAAGCTTAGATAAACATGTAAAGTCAGTAGATAATGCATTACAGAGAGTAAAAAGAAAATTGGAAGTATTTTTAGAAAAAAATGATATATAAATTTCTAATTTGCTTCTGAATTAAATAAATATAACTGTCATTAATGACAGTATTCGGCCTGCAGCCGCCAGGCCTTTTTTGTGGATCTTAGATCCTGATGGCTACATAAAAACAAGTTAAATTTTTAAGGGGGAAGAAAAGAAAATGGCAAAAGCAAAATTTGAAAGAAACAAACCACATGTTAACATAGGAACAATAGGACATGTTGACCATGGGAAAACAACACTAACAGCAGCAATCACAAATGTGTTAGCAAACTATGGTGGAGCAGAAGTAAGAGCATT
>JASMSZ010000032.1:0-9452 GCA_041694515.1 Halanaerobium sp. | reverse complement strand
GGTTTAACTTTTTCTAAACTTTGAGTTTCATTATTTTTAGTAAACTGTTCCTTATTTTTTTCATAAACTTCTTTGATTTCAGCTTCTGTAACTTCAATATCTGACACTACTTCTTTTTCAATTAATCTATTAACTTTTAGCTGTGGATTATTGAAAAACTGCTGTTTATATTCTTTTTCATTCTTAAAACCCTGCCTTTTCAGGGCAGATAGATACTGTTCCTGGCTTAAATTGTTATTTTCTAAAATTGATTTCTTCTGCTTCTGATAAAGTTTTTCCTTCTCGGACTGAGGAATTGTAATTCCTTCATTTTTAGCTTTTTGCTGTAATAAGACATTATTAATTAAATTATCAAGCTGTTTTTTGCGATATTTTTCAATTACGTTTTTACCACTTCTGGTGCTGGTTAAAGTTTGAACAAACTGCTGGTCAATCCGGTTAATTTTCATCAAAAGCTGATTAACATTGGCAGTTTGCTGTAATTCTTTCTGGGTGATTGTCTCATTATTGACTTTAGCCACAACATTTGACTCCATTTTAGTTTTTAAAGCTGGATCTGCCGGCTGGTTAGAATTTAAGTTTAGATCCTGTTCCTGGGCAAATACTGTCACTGGTAAAATAAGAACAATAATTAATAAAAATGATAATATAGACTTTTTCATTTTAAACCACATCCTTTATAAAGTTTGATTTTTGAATAGTATCGGCTGAAAATTTATTAAAAAATATTTTTTTCAGCTTTACTATTTAATATAATAAAAGATAATTATTAAAATGTGGTTAAAATGAAATAATGATTAAATTAAAACTTCCGCAGCTGCTCCAGGTAACTATCATAATTGCGCTTAATTTCCCTGATGCTGTCTCCGCCAAATTTTTCGGCTGTACTCCGGGCCAGCACAATAGCTGTCACTGCTTCCCCAACTATACTCGCCGCCGGAACAGCACAGACATCAGAGCGTTCTTTGGCAGCAGTGGTTTCTTTTTTAGAAATTATATCAGCAGAATGCAGTGCCTGAGCCAGGGTCGGGATCGGCTTTACTGCCAGGCGAATAATTAATTCCTCTCCATTTGTCATTCCACCTTCTACTCCACCGGCCTGATTGGAGTTCCGGTAAAAGCCGCGGTCAAGATCATAAAATATCTCATCATGGGCTTTAGAACCGGGTAATCCCGCCCCCTTAAAACCAGCTCCGATTTCTACACCTTTGACTGCCTGAATCCCCATCAGCTGAGCTGCCAGTTTGCTTTCCAGTTTTAAATCCCAGTGGACATGGCTGCCCAGACCTACCGGTAAACCGGTGACAACTATCTCAAAAACTCCACCCACTGAATCTCCATTGGCCCGCCAGGAATCGATTAAGTTCTTCATGGCCTCAGTTTTACTGCTGTCCCCACAGCGCAGTGGTGTCTCATCCAGTTCAGCAAAATATTTTTTGATGGCTTCTTTATTCTCAAATTGATCTGGATTCTTTGCTTTTAAATCAGTCCAACTTTCACTTTTAAGATTCCCAATCTGCACCACATGGCTGTAGACATCAATCTCAAATTCTGATAAAAATTGTCTGGCTACTGCTCCAACTGCTGTCCGGGCGGCAGTTTCGCGGGCACTTGCTCTCTCAAGAACATTGCGCAGATCACGGTGATTATATTTTAAAGCTCCCGGTAAATCAGCATGTCCGGGTCGGGGATTGGTTAGAGCCTCAACCTCTTCCCCTCGTTCCTGATCTGGGGCCATAACCTCGAGCCAATTCTGCCAGTCTTTATTTTCGATAGTCATACTCAAGGGTGTACCCAGGGTTTCTTTGTAGCGCAGACCTGAATTAATAATTACCCGGTCACTTTCTATTTTCATTCGTCCCCCGCGTCCATAACCCTGCTGCCTTCTAAATAACTGTTCATTTATTTTTTCCACTTCGACCTTAAGACCGGAGGGAAGATTTTTAATTATCGCTGTCAGCCTCGGCCCGTGTGATTCTCCAGCTGTTAGATATTCAAACATTTAATTTCCTCCTTAAGAGCTGCCAGTATTTGATCTTCAGATTCCTAATTTTTGCTTAATATTTTTCTGAATTTATTTATAGGCAATTTTCTTTTCTCTGGATCCAAATGAGTTCAAAGAGTTCATAATAGCATTTACTTCATCCATCAGCAGTCTAAAGTTATCCGGTTTTAAAGACTGAGGGCCATCAGAAAGAGCGTTTTTGGGATGAGGATGCACTTCAACCATAATCCCATCTGCACCTACTGCTGCAGCTGCTCTGGCAACCGGAATTACAAGCTCCCAGCGGCCTGTACCATGACTCGGATCTGCGATTACAGGCAGGTGACTTAACTGCTGGACTAAAGGAATTGAACTTAAATCCATTGTATTTCTGGTTTCCTCACCAAAGGTCCGAACTCCCCTTTCACATAAAATTACATTATGATTACCTTCATTCATTACATATTCTGCAGATAGGAGCCATTCCTTAATAGTAGCTGACATTCCTCTTTTCAGCATAACCGGCTTATCGAGTTTACCGACTGCTTTAAGCAGAGCGTAATTCTGCATATTCCGGGCCCCAATCTGAATGATGTCCGTATACTCGCAGACAACATCTATATGTTCAATATCCATCAGTTCGGTAATTATCTTGAGTCCGGTTTCCTCGCTTGCCTTAGCTAAAAGCTTGAGCCCTTCCTCTCCCAGTCCCTGAAAAGAATAGGGGGAAGTTCTCGGTTTAAAGGCTCCACCTCTCAGAATTTTAGCTCCAGCATCTCTGACAACCCTCGCTGTCTCCAGCATCTGCTCTTCGTTTTCCACAGAACAGGGACCGGCCATAACTGTCAGCTTATCCCCACCGACTTTGACCCCATCTCCAAGATCAATCACAGTTTTATCCTGTTTAAAATTCCAGCTGGTTAATTTGTAAGGATCGGAAATCACAACTACTTTTTCCACAGCACTCAGAACCTGCAGTTTTTCTTTTAGGTTAACCTTTTTATCGGGTGCCGCTCCTACCACTCCGACAATTGTAGTTTCTGCTCCGGTATCCGGATGGGCAGAAAACCCCTCCGCTTCTATTAACTCAATTACCTTCTGCTTATCTTCTTTAGTTGATCCGCGTTTCAATACTGCTATCACACTACTCATTCCTCTCTGCTAGTACTTTTTTTAAGTTCCTGATAAAAAATTCATTATCGGCTCTGGTACCGACAGTGACTCTAATCCAGCTGTCCATTCCAAATTGATTGCCCGGTCTAATAATTACTCCCCGCTGCTGCATTTTCTTAAAAACTTCTGCAGCCGGCATTTCGAGATCAACCATCATAAAATTAGCCTGAGTTTCTATATAATCAAGTTCCAGCTCCTCAAACTGCTGATAGAGAAAGTTCTTTTCTTTTTCATTTAGGTTGTGACAGATTTCCAGATGTGAGTCCGATTCCAGCGCAGTCACTGCTGCTTTCTGGGCCAGTCTATTAATATTAAAAGGTCCTCTAATTCTATTTAAATAATCTACCAGTTCTGGATCAGCCAGAGCATAACCAACTCTCATGCCCGCCATTCCATAGGCTTTTGAGAAAGTACGGAGCAGCATTAAATTCGGATATTTCTCCAACAGCTTAACTCCAGCAAAAGGTTCTTCTGCTGTAATATACTCCTGATAAGCCTGATCAACTATTACTAAAATCTCATCGGAGACTCTTTTTAAAAAGCTTTCGATTTCTTCTTTTTTGAGCATTGTTCCAGTTGGATTATTGGGATTACAGATAAAAATAGCCTTTGTTTTACCTGTAATTTCTGCTTCCATAGCTTCCAGATTGTGTCTGTGGTTTTCGTCAAGCGGAACCTTAACACTGCTGCCTTCCCTGGACTTTACTGCCAGCTCATATTTTATAAAGGCTGGATCTCCCTGTATAACCTCATCTCCTGGATTTAAAATTAAAGTCATTAAAAGATCAAGTATTTCGTCTGATCCATTACCGAGAAAAATTCGTTCCTCTTTCAGCTCAAATTTTTCAGCCAGAGCTTTTTTTAACTCTCCACTGTCTGAATCCGGATATAAGTTGACATTTTTAGCTTCTGACTGAATGGTATCAATGACCTGAATCGCAGGCCCCAGTGAATTTTCATTAGAAGCCAGTTTAACCACTTTTTCCAGCCCATATTCTTCCTTTACCTCTTCTATGCTTTTACCTGCCTGGTAGCGCTTCATCTCTTTAATTCCATCTGAAATACCTTCAATTATCTTTTTCATCTTATCACCTCTGCTAATAATTCTTTAAAATTAGGAAAAGAAGTGGCAATAATCTCACTGCCCTTAATTGTAATTCCATTTTCAGTATTTAAAGCAAGAACTGCCAGTGACATTGCAATCCGATGGTCATGATAACTCTCAAGCTCAATCCCACCTTTAACTGTCTGGGGACCACTTATTTCCATACCGTCTTCATTTTCAATAATTTCTATTCCCAGTTTTTTAAATTCTGTGACAACAGCTTTAATCCTGTCGGTTTCCTTAACTCTGAGTTCTTCTGCATCTTTGATTATTGTCCTACCTTCTGCAAAAACAGCCAGTACCGAAATAATAGGAATCTCATCAATCAGCCGGGGGATAACTCCACCGCTGACTTCTGTCCCCTGTAATTTCGATGGCTTAACCAGAATATCTGCAGTTGGTTCTCCACCCTGATCACGTTTATTTAAGAGTTCAATCCTGCCATTCATTGCCTCTACTACTTCCAGAAATCCACTGCGTGTCTGATTAATCCCCACATTTTTAATTAAAAGCTCGCCCTCATCAGCTAAGAGCCCGGCTGCAGTAAAAAAGGAGGCTGAAGAAATATCCCCGGGGACCTTAATCTGAAAGGGATTTAATTTTCTTGCTGCTGCTTCTTTTAAAATGATTCTGTCTGCCAGAATTTCTAGATCCAGACCGGCACCCTGGAGCATTCGTTCTGTGTGATCCCGGGAGACTGCTGGTTCAATAATTACTGTTTCGGATTTGGTCTTTAAAGCTGCCAGCAGAATTGAGGATTTTAGCTGAGCACTGGCAACAGGCAGTTTATATTCCACAGCCTTCAGTTTCTGGCCTTTAATACTTAAAGGAGCGAGTCCGTCCCGCCGGGACCAAATCTGAGCTCCCATTCTGGAGAGAGGTCCTATTATGCGCTGCATTGGTCTTTTGCGCAGTGAATGATCACCTGTTAAAACTGAATAAAAATCCTGAGAGGCCAAAAGACCGGCTAAAAGTCGCATTGAAGTGCCTGAGTTACCGCAATCTAAAACATCATCAGCTTCTTCAAGTCCATCAAGTCCTTTACCCTGAACAATATACTCGCCTATATCCTCTTTTTTGATTTCTATTCCTAAATCACGCATTATTCCCATCGTACTCAAACAATCCTCTGCCTCTAAAAGGCCTTCTATTCTGCTCTCTCCCTCTGCTATAGAAGCCAGAATTAAGGAGCGGTGGGAAATCGACTTATCTCCCGGGACTTTTATTTCACCATTAATTTTTTTTGCCGGCTCAACTTGATATTCCATTATTTCCCCCTCGTTTCTCTCTACTTTAATTTTTAAAATTTTTGTTAATTTCGCTGTCTAACTCAAATCTCTATTCAATTATCCTAATTATCTTTTTATATTTAATTAACTTTATTATCCTTTTTTTGTTGATTAGCCTCTGTTTGATTTTTAATTTCCGCTGCTCTGGCCAAAAAATTATAAATTTCATTTTGATCATTATTTTCTATATCCTGCTGCAGCTTTTTTAATTCTGATATGTATTTTTCAATTAATTCTGCTAAATTTTTTCTATTTGATAAAATAATATCCTGCCAGAGTTCAGCTGAGCTGCCTGCAATCCTGGTCATATCCTGATAACCACTTCCTGAAAGTTCAAAAAACTCACCTTTAAACTCCTGCTGCTGACTTAGATTAACCAGGGCTGAAGATAACAAATGGGGAAGGTGACTTAAATAGGCTGTACAGCGGTCGTGTTCAGCTGCCGAAATAACATGCACTCTGGCTCCGATTTTTCCAATCAAAGCTTTAAGCTGCTGCAGTAATTCGTTTTCTTCCTCTTCCTGCTGCTCCCCGTCCAACCAGGGAGTTAAAATAAATGGTGCATCCACAAAGAGCTCCGGATCATGCCAGTCAATCCCCGATTTATGAGAACCGGCCATCGGATGACCGCCGATAAAAATTTTAGAACTGTCCTGTAAAATCTGGGCAGCCTGCAGCATAATTTCCTTTTTGGTGCTGCCTGCATCGACCAGCAGCTGTTGGCTGTCACCGCCCTCTTTGATCTCTCTAATCACAGTTGGAACTGCTGCCACCGGTACGGCAATAAAAATCAAATCCTGATCTTTTAAATTATCCTTAATCTCTGTAAAACCCTGATCGATAATTCCAAGTTTCTCTGCTTTTTCAATACTCTCTGCACTTCTGTCAACCGCAGTTATTTTAAGATCTGGATTATCTTTTTTTAATGCCGCTGCCAGGGAGGCCCCAATCAGGCCGATCCCGACAACAGCAATTTTTTCAAATTTAGGCATATGCTATTTTTCTTTCTCTGGATTCAAAACTCTGCAGAGAACTGGAAATAGCTTTGATTTCGTCCATCATCAGCTTAAAATTATTGGGCTTTAAGGACTGAGGACCATCAGAGAGAGCGTTCTGGGGATCAGGGTGAACCTCAACCATAATTCCGTCTGCTCCAACAGCAACTGCAGCTCTGGCAACCGGAGTCACCAATTCCCAGCGGCCTGTACCGTGGCTTGGATCTGCGATTACCGGCAGGTGACTCAACTGCTGAACCAGGGGAATTGAACTTAAATCCATGGTATTTCTGGTTTCTTCACCAAAGGTCCTGACTCCTCTTTCACATAAGATTACATTGTGATTTCCATTATTCATTATATATTCTGCAGAAAGCAGCCATTCCTTAATTGTCGCCGCCATCCCGCGTTTGAGCATTACCGGTTTATCCAGTTTACCGACTGCTTTTAGTAAGGAATAGTTTTTCATATTCCGGGCTCCAATCTGAATAATATCTGTATATTTAGAAACCACCTCTATATGCTCGATATCCATCAGCTCTGTTATAATTTTTAGTCCAGTTTCTTCTCTGGCCTCAGCCATTAACTTCAGCCCTTCTTCTCCCAGTCCCTGAAAAGAATAGGGGGAAGTTCTCGGTTTAAAGGCTCCACCGCGCAGAATTTTTGCTCCTCCAGCCTTAACAAGTCTGGCTGTTTCTATAATCTGTTCTCTGCTTTCTACCGAACAGGGGCCGGCCATAACTGTCAGCTCATCACCACCAACTTTAACTCCATCACCTAAATCAACAATAGTTTTTTGCTGCTTAAAATTCCAGCTGGTCAATTTATAAGGATCTGAAATTAAAACAACCTTTTCTATAGCTCCCATAGTCTCCAATTTTTCCTTCAAATTTGACTTGCGTGCCGGATCACCCAGAACACCTACTACAGTTTTCTCTACTCCCTGAATTGGATGAACCTCAAAATTTTCTCCTCGAATAACCTCAATAACCTGATCCTTATCTTCCTGACTTGCACTTCTTTTTAATACTGCTATCATAATTAATTCTCCTCTCTGCTAAAATACTTTTTTGTTTATGTGCGTTTGTGATCGATCATGTGCACGCACCGTGAACCTGTCAGAACCTGTCAGTTTTTGTCGAAATTAATATTTTTCCTATAAAAATGCAAAAAATCGCCCCTTAGTCAGGGCGATTGATATCGCGGTACCACCTGTTTTAATCTCATTAAATACAGATTATCTCTACTGGAAGCTAACACTTCCGCACCGGGTAACGACGGCTGACGGCCTTTTAAGCTTACTTGTTTTACTTTCAGCTGGCAACTCAAGAGGTGTATTTCAGCCTGCGGCTTACTGGATCCTCTTTCAAAGTTTTTAAGTGAGTTTATTTAGTTAATGAGTATTATAGCAGGCAATTTTACTTCTGTCAAATAAAATTTCCACTTTTTCGCCCAAATATTCAATTTTAGTTTTAAATTTCAACTTAATTTTAAAAAAATTGCCTGCTCAATTTCTTAAGCGGTTCTGGCAAAATTCATTCTATTACTGTCTTTGGATAGGAACCTAAAAGCCTAAAATATGATGATATCTTTTTTACCTCCTCCAGAGCTGAACTCAGATCCTGATCACTGCTGCATCCCTTTAGGTCAATATAGAAAATATATTCCCCCAGACGCTGCCGGCTGGGTCTGGATTCAATTCTAGTCAGATCAATATTTTCCTCAGCGAATTTTCCCAGTATTTGATGCAGAACTCCGGCTTCATTGACCTCAGGTGCACAGATTATGGAAGTTTTAAAATCACTATCTGCTGCTTCTCCCAGATGATTATTGCTGCCAAAGTCCTTATCCTTTTTAGCTGCCAGAACAAAGCGGGTTGCATTTGGCAGATCCCCCTGCAGGTTTTCAGCCAGAATTTCAAGCTCATAAATCTCAGCTAATCTAATTGAGCCGACAGCTGCTCGGTCTGCTGACTCAAGTGCTTTTTTGGCTGCAGCGGCAGTACTGTCTGTGTAAATAATTTTTGCCTCTTTAAATTCTTCTGCCAGGTAATCACCCGACTGAGCAATTGCCTGGGGATGACTGTAGATCTCTCTAACTTCTTCTTTGCTGACTCCTGGCTGAACCAGCAGATACTGCTCAATTGGAAGTACTATCTCCCGATAAAGCTTAAGTTCTGGATGCTGATATAAAAGATCCAGACTTAAGTTTACCGACCCCTCCAGTGAATTCTCCAGCGGTAACAGTCCCAGGTCAACTTTATCTGCTGTCACTGCCTCAACAATATCCCTGATTGATCCACAGGCAGTTGTACTGCCGCCATAGCTGGCACAGTAGTTAGAAATAGCCTGCTCACTAAATGTTCCCGGTGGTCCTAAATATCCATATTCTAAGTTACTCATCTACTCACTCCTTTAATGTAATGTACAGGTGTCCAGGTGCCGTGCACCACCCGAATTATGTCGAAAAACTTGTAGTATAAGTATTTTTGACAAATTATGGCATTAACCGACAGGTTCACGGCACTTGTAAGTATTTGTCGGTTTTTGTAACACAATGCAAAAACCCCCGCTCTAATTAAAGAACGAGGGTTTGAATTCTCGTGGTACCAATCTTTTTGGCTAAAAAGCCCACTTAACAATTACAGGAATTATTAATAATTCCAATAATCTGTCCGGATAACGGTAGACGGCCGGTGCAGGCTTACTTTTTAGTTCAGCTGCCAACTCACAGGGGAACTTCATTAAAATACTTACCGGCAGGCTCCCACTAACCCCGCTTCGCTGAGATAAATACTTCTAATTACTTTCCCTGATCAAAGTCTTTAAATATTATTATTTATCTAACTCAAGTTTTTTTAATTTTACCTTATTAAATTAACTTTGTCAAGCTCAGATTTCCTTTTC
>JASMSZ010000031.1:0-2113 GCA_041694515.1 Halanaerobium sp. | reverse complement strand
CTTTTTGAAATTATAGTTCTTCGATTGTAGCTTTGTTCCCTACAAAAATAATCGCCCACTTCTTTAGGTCTTTTCGATCTTTAAATTCTTCAGCTTTAGAATAACTGAGAAGCTGATTTTTAGCTTCTTCTAATTTTTCTTGAATCAGTTTTTTACCCTCTGAATCAAAGTCTTTTTTCTTAATATATTTTAATTCTATTAAGGCATCATAATTAGCATTAGTTTTATCCCTTCGTAAAAGGGCAATATCTAAATAGCCATTTTCCACTTCATACTCGCTTTTAACAATCGAAAGTTTAGTCAAATTAAGATAAGAAAAAATTAAAACTTTAATATATTTTTCATCAAAACTAATATAATCTCTATTTGATAAAGAAGCAAGTGCATTCTCTATTTTCTCGATAAAATTATTAATTTTACCATTTTTTAATATCTCAACCGCTGCTGCTTCAATTTCAATTGAATCAAAAGAAGAATTTTCATCTAAAAGACTTGTAAAATAATCAAAATATATTTCTTTAACAGCATAATTAGGAACTCTAAAGTAAATAAAGCCATCTTCTTCTCGATCAATTGTTAAAAAACCGAGATAAAATAATAATGAAAGAAAGTCTTTACGGCTAAAATCACTTTTAAGATTAAATTCCCCAGTTATTTTACCCATCTGTTCATTTCCAGCCAGTATATCTTCTAAAATACTATAATTTCTTTTTCTATTTTTCAATGAAAATAATTTTTGCAATTTAGAATAATCACTGGAAATACTGCTGTCTATTAACTCATCTGCTTCATGACCGAGTTTTTTAAAGCTATTGAAATAATAAAGAATCATATCACTGTTAAAAACCCGTTTATCTGCATATTTACTAAATAAATACCCATTATAATATTCATGTAATCTGGATAAAATATGATCTCTCTGAGATTTGGGAATAATCTCTGATAATAATGGTTTGATTTCTTCTGCTGTAAAACCAAATGCCTGATTAAAGTTTGGATCTGTAGTTAAATTTGATTCAATGTTAAAACCACTTGTCATACTATCTAAAGCTATGGGGCTAACGCCAGTTACAAACATTCTTGAAATAATTCCGTCAGCAGTTGCTTCTTTTAAGGCTTCAAAAAATATTCTAACAGATCCGGCCTGGCCTACTATTTTTTGAAATTCAGAAGGATTCTTACTCAAAATATCATTAGCAAAATGATCGTATTCATCAATCAATAGATAAATACTTTTCTCTTTTTGTCTAAGTATATTTGCAATTTCAGCATTAAAATCATGCATTATACCAGCGGCTTCTCCTGATTTTGAAATTTGAATATCAAAGTTATACTTATCAATAAATGTTTTGATACCTTTTTTTACTTTTTTATTAAATAATTTTTTCATTTCTGTTTTAGAGTCAGTTCTAACTCCCGAAAAATCAAATTTTAAGATATAATAATTATTAGCTAATTCAGTCTTATTTTTACCTATATACAAATCATCAAATAAATGACTAAAATTTTCTTTTTGCTGAATATCATAATAATGTTCTAAAGTAGATAAAAAAAGTGTTTTGCCAAATCTTCGAGGTCTTAATAAGAAAATGTATTTCTCACCATAGTCTTCTAAAAGCTCTATATACTTAGTTTTATCAGCATAAAAATAATTATCATTCATCACATCAGAAAAATCGCTCAATCCATATGGAATTTTTATCATTTATTAACACCACCTTAAAGACTGAATTGCTTTCTCCAAAAATTATATTTCTTCTTTTATCAATTCCTTAAACTCTTTTAAACTCCCCTGCCAGGCCACAGGATAGCTGATGTCTTCTCTTTCTATTAGTTTGTCCGAAATAATTAAGGTTTTTATCCCCAGTTCAGAAGCCGCTGCATCTTCTTTTAAATCATTACCGATCATCAGACAGTTATCAGGCTCTGCATCTATTTTTTCTAAAATCTCACGGTAATAATTTGGATTTGGTTTGGCATAGCTCATATTTTCATAGTGGGTTAAAAGTTCAAAATCCTCAGCCTCAATTCCAATCCAGCTCAACCTGGCTGCTACAGCCTCTTTTGGGAAAAGTGGATTTGTTGCCAGCACCAATTTTTTGCCCTGATTTTT
>JASMSZ010000030.1:0-3332 GCA_041694515.1 Halanaerobium sp. | reverse complement strand
TTTAAGATTTCATTTAAAATATCCATTTTGTCTGCTACCCACTGGATCTTGCGCCATCCTTCTTCTGCTAATTCTGGATTTCTAAGTGTTGATTTAGTAATCATAATTATCCTCCTCCATAAATTTTATGAGCTTGATAAAAGTTTTAAAGAAAATTTGAACTAATAAATCTTCAGTTTTCAATCTACTTTCAAAATAATTATCCGAATTTTCCTCTTATTATCATTTTATCATAGATTAGAGTAATGAAAAGAAAAATCAGCAAACAATCATAAATTTTGATTTGAAATAGATTAGAAAACATATAATTCTGGCATATTCCCATCATATTATCATTTTGTCCAGATATTTCTAATTAATTTATCTCTCAATCTTATTACAATTAATTTGAAGTTATATCCTCTTTTTGCGATATTTTGCTCAAAATAACTGGAAATTTCCGTGTTTTACTTATATAATAAGTTTAAGAATGGAGGAATAATTAATGAACAAAAAAATATCAATATTTTTAATAGCTGCTCTGATAGTAGGTGGGCTTTCCTTTTTCTTTATCCAGTCACCCGGAAATGCAGTAGTCTCTGCTGAAGTAGGTACAGAAATAGGAATGCAGGCACCAGATTTTACTTTAACAAATATGAATGATCAGGAAGTAAGCCTAAGTGATTACCGGGGCCAGAAAGTTTTTCTTAACTTCTGGGCCAGCTGGTGTCCTCCCTGTAAAAAAGAAATGCCGGATATGCAAAAACTCCATGAAGAATATGGGGATGAGGTTGTAATTCTGGCAGTAAATGTTGGCGAAAGTAAATCTACAGCAGCTAATTTTATGATGGAAAATGGACTTAAATTCACTGTGCTCCTAGATTCTAATAAAAGCACAGCTCAAAATTATTTAGTTAGAGGAATCCCGACCAGTTATTTTCTGGACCAGAATGGTGTAATTCAGGAAAAAGTTGTAGGTGCAATTAGTTATCAAAGAATGCTGGAATTAAATAGAATTGGAGAATAAATTAAATAATTAGTATAATTAGATGGAGCCACATGTAGATTTCAATAATCTGCATGTGGCTTTTAAATTTTCTTTTAATTTTCACTGCTATAGCAATCAGCTAATCAAGCTTAAAAATCAGCATTCCTGACATATTTTTCATCAGATGGCAGTGGTGAAATCGTAACATAAAGTACTAAATCTTCACCACCAGTATTATGGATTGACATAGTTTCTGGACCATCTATTTTTGTTAAATCATTTTCCTGAATGTTAAATGACTTATCATCAACAATCAACCTGGCCGTACCGCTGATCACCTGCAGCAGTACAGTAGACTCAAAATGAGTGTGATCAGGCAGTGATTCACCAGGTGCTATATTTAAGACAAAGGCCAGCGTATTTTTGTCAGAGTAAATCACTCTTTTGGCCACACTTTTTTCGGGAACTGTCGTATAATCAACTAAGTTAAATTTTTCCAAAATTAACACTCCTTTTCTTTCAGATTTCACTTCAACTTATCACTTTTTTGGACCAAATTGTTAAATAATTAATCAAAATTATTATTTATTTTTGTTAAACTAATTATATCAGTTATTGATTCAAATTAAAAATTGGAGGTTCTTAAAAAATAATATACTAGAACATATAATTTCAAATGGATTTAATAAGATTGTCTTATGAGGGGAGGAAAAAATGGATAATAACAAAATGGGTTTAAACGAAACTTGGAGTATGGCTGTTGGCGGAATGATAGGCGGTGGGATTTTCTCTGTCCTGGGAGTGATCATTGCTACTGCCGGGAACCTGGCCTGGTTAAGTTTTTTAATTGCCGGTTTAATTGCACTGGCCACAGGAATTAGCTATTCCAACTTAACAAATAAATTTGAAGAAGGTGGAGGTGCCTTTACTTATATCAAAGATATTAACCATCAAGGTTTAGCAGGTGGACTTTCCTGGCTTTTAATTATAGGATATATGCTTACTCTTTCAGTTTATGCATTTACCTTTGGTCAGTATTTAGAAGAGCTGTTAAATTATAGTCCTTGGTTTCCCAGACTTATTTCTGTTTCTATTATTCTTATTTTTATGTACTTTAACCTGAGAGGTGTGAGTGAGGCATCACATTTAGAAGTTTTTATAGTCTGGGCCAAGCTGGTTATTTTAGTAGCAATTGCCGCAGTAGGATTGTCGAATTTTAACCCAGAAATATTTAACAGTGAATCCCTGAGATCAGGGGGTACTTTTGTTAATGCTATTATCGGGGCCTCAACGATTTTTATGGCTTATGAAGGATTTCAGATGATAACTTATGACTATAATGAAATAAAAGATCCTGATAATATAATTCGCAGAGCGGAAATACTGGCAATTATTTCTGTCATCATTGTCTACATTATAGTTACCCTGGGGACGGTTAATCTGGTCAGTTACCAAACAATTATTGAAAAAAAAGAAGTTGTTCTGGCAATAGCAGGAGAAAACATTCTGGGAACAGCCGGCCTAATAATTGCTTCAATTGCAGCTCTGTTTTCAACTGGTTCTGCTATCAACTCGACAATCTTTGCTACTTCAAGATTGGCAATTAAGGTAGCTGACGATGGAGAACTACCGTCATTTCTGGTACACAAAAATAAAGCTGGTATTCCTGATAGATCAATTTATATTATAGGGGGAGTCGGAGCGCTCCTGGCAGCATTTGGAAATCTTTCTTCGCTGGTAGAGGCAGCCAGTTTTATCTTCTTAGTTACTTTCGCTATTGTCAATTTTATAGCTTTTAAAGAGATTACTAAAACTAAGGTTATCTCCTTTTTAGGAGGAGCTGGGGCAGCTGGTGCATCAGTTTTATTATTTATTCGTTTTTTACAGAAGGATATAAAAATAATTATAACCCTAACTATTTTACTACTCCTGGCAACTGTAGGAAGAAAGCTAATTTACAGTCATAATTCTTAATTTACTAACTGGAAATAGGAAATATCAAGCTCTACAACAAAGCGTTAGATATAAATTCCTGGTATTAAATAATGTTGATAGATAAGAAAAAAGCGGTTTTAGCTCAGTAAAAAGAGCTTTAACCGCTTAAAAACTTAATTTTTTTGTACGATCTGGATTTTAACTATGTTTTTTAATGAATTATAAAATAGAAGACAAATACTATACCTAAGACATATACTAACCAGTGTACATCTTTTCCCTTACCGGTAAAGAGCTTAACTAATGGATAAACAATAAATCCAAGAGCAATACCATTAGAGATTGAATAGGTTAAAGGCATAGCAATCATAGCTATAAAAGCTGGCAGGATTTCAGTGAAGTCATCCCAGTCAAGATTTGTAATATTAGT
>JASMSZ010000029.1:0-14698 GCA_041694515.1 Halanaerobium sp. | reverse complement strand
TTTTAAATGATCTGTAAAAGGTAGAATAATCTCCAAAATTTAATCTAGAAGAAACTTCACTACAGCTGTTATCATCAAGCAGCAGTCTTTTGGCAGTCATAATTTTCTTATAGTGAATATAATGGGTAATAGAAACTCCTGTATTTTTTTTGAAGATATGAGATAAGTAAGATTTGTTCAAATAAAATTTGTTGGAAAGTAAATCTAAAGAAAGAGATTTGTTAATATTATTATTGATATAAGTGATAATATCTAAGATTCTTTCATTATATTTTATTGAATTACTTTCATTTTTTTCTTTTTTGGTAAAGAGTTGATTAATTAATATTAGAAGCTGAACAAAAAGGGTTTCGATCATGACTTCAGATTCTCCACTTTTTTCTTGAGCATATTCGGTTATTTTTTTGAAATAATTGAATATTTTTTTGTCTTTATCATAGATTTTATTATGATGCGCTTCTTTTCTGTTTTCAAAACACTCCAGTAAATTAAAATCATAAGAGTCATATTTTGATAATACCCAGGGGAAAAAGTGAATAACAATTCTTTTGTATGGTATATCTCGGTTAAAAATTGGTTTGTGCAGTTCCCGATTATTCATGATTAATAAGGTGTTTTCTTTTAATTCATAAGCATGACCTTCAATATAATATGTAACATCACCTTCTAAAAAATAAAATAGCTCATAAAAATCATGAAGATGCATATTAAATTTATCTGACTCAGAGATTTTCTCCGATTTTTTATAGGTGACCTCTAAAAGATTATTGTTTAAATAGCAATTTTTGTCATTCATAAAAATCTCACCTGCTTTCTTCCAAGCTAAATCTATTATACCTAAAGATTTGCAATATTTAAAGCAGAAATCTCAAAGCGTCATCAAAATAATTAGTGTATAATTAATTATAGAATGAACTTTCGGATAATTTAAAAGAACTTAAAAATCATCTTCGACAGCAAAACTTAGAATGGTTTACAATTATTTGAAACCTCCTCGCTATTTGAAATTATGCTAGTAAATAACCAATTTAATTGGGAAGGAATCATATATGAGCAATTTAGAGTATACTATTAAAAAAGATGATTATCTAAATCACTGGAAAATATCAAAGTTAAAAGAGGAAATTTATTATTCAGAACCTGACATTATGGAAGCTGAAATTGATAACTCATGGCTGGATGAAGGTTTTTCTATTCATCAATATCCCTGCAGAAGGGAGTTTCTAAATGAATATAGAAATAAAGAAATTGAGTTAAAAGAAGATTTTTTGCAGGAAAATATTTATTTTCCTTTTGAAAATCCTAAGGTCGAAAGATCTGGATTCTGGTTTGTTCCAACTTATTTAGAGAGCTGGTCGGAATCCAGAATTAAAGTTTCTGAAACTGGAGAATACAGGTTTGAATTACGAACCTGTGGGGGAATTAAAATCTGGATTGATGGAGAAGAAATTATTGATTTTAGACCTTATACCAGAAATATTGAAAAAACAAAAGAGTTTTCAATTAATCTAGAAAAAGGTTCTCATTTATTAAGAGTTTTCTTTAATGATTTAGCAGAAAGAGATACTTTATATTATTTTTCACTGCAGTTAAAAAGTGAACGTGAGCTAACTCAATTTATTGAAATAA
Organism: Halanaerobium sp.; assembly: GCA_041694515.1. GTDB lineage: Bacteria > Bacillota > Halanaerobiia > Halanaerobiales > Halanaerobiaceae > Halanaerobium. The sequence continues at coordinate 13,069 of JASMSZ010000029.1, read as the reverse complement.
AAGAAGATTCAACTAAATTGAAAAATATTGAAAGTTTTCTGAAGACTGCCCATTTCAAAGTAGATACTTACCGAGAGGGAGAAATTAAATTACATTTTGAAGATTCTTTTCCCGAAGATTTGAATTTGAAAATTAAAGCTGGTGGTGATTTTGTAGATTTTATTACTAATTCTTTGAAAGAAGTAGTTTTACCAAAAAATAAAAAAGAAGTTGAAATTGGTAATGTTTTAGAATATCCGATGGGTTTTAACCACATTAAGATAACAGTTCCTGTAGATAATAATCTAAGAATAAGCAGGCATTTAACTTTACAAATACATCAAAAAAAGCTTCTTTTTCCACCAGCTGATAGTTTAGAAGCAAGGAAAAAGAATAATCTTAAGTTTATTATTGAATATGGAGAATCAATTGCACAAAAAGCTCTGGCCGTGGTATCTGAGAAGACAAAATTGAAAGAGGCCAAAAAGTTATTTAAAAAAGAACTAGACGGAATAGAGAAGAGAAAAGACTGCAGTGATTTTTATTTGATACCGATACTGTGGTTATGGATTAGATATAAAGATGAGGTCTTTGATAAGAATTTTTGGGATTATGCTGAAAAGGTTATAAGAGGTTTTAGATACTGGATTGATGAACAGGGCAGTGATGTCATGTGGTATTTTAGTGAAAACCACGCTCTGCTGTTTCATGTATCTGAACTGCTGGCCGGTCAGATCTTTGCTGAAAAAGAATTTGTTAATGCTGGAGTCAAAGGAAAAGAACACTATCAAAGGGCAGAAAAAAGACTTAAAAATTGGTTTGAAAGATTTTTTGCTGAAGGTTTTTCCGAATGGAATTCAACTGCTTACATACCAATAAATTTGATAGGATTTTTTGCTCTCTATGAATTAGCTGCTGATAAAAAGTTGAAAAAGCTGGCAAAAAAAGCTTTAGATATGACATTTAAATTAATTGCCTATAACAGTCATCACGGTTTAATGGCCTGCTCTCACGGCAGAAGCTACGAAAAAGAACTTAAGGGTAGATATGTGAATTATACAAACACTTTAAGCCGAGTTTCCTGGGGTGTAGGTTATTTAAATGAAGCCACAAATGCCCAGGTACTTTACTGTCTTTCTGATTATAAACCTGATCCTGAGTTAAAAAAATATGCTGACTGGAATGAGTCTAATAATCTAATCTTTAAAAACACACAGGGGAAAAATAATTTTGTGGATTTATATCTGTATAAAAATAAAGATTATTTACTAACTTCGGCAGTAGATTTTAAACCAGCTAAAAATGGTTATCAGGAACATATAAGTCAATTAACTATTGATGCTGAAGCACTATGTTGGGTTAACCACCCCGGTGAAAATGTTAAAATCGGTTTTGGTAGACCATCATACTGGGCTGGAAATGGTTCTCTGCCAAAGGCAGCACAGTATAAAAATGTTCAGTTTTTACTTTATAATATTGGTGATAATCATCCTGTTGAATTTACTCATGCCTATTTCCCCACTTATGCTTTTGCTGAATATTTTAAAAATGATAATTATTATTTCGCTAGAAAAAATGAAGCTTTTTTTGCTATCACCTCTGCTAATAAACTAAAATTGGTTGAGGATGGAATTACTCAGGCTAGGGAATTAAAATCAGCGGGCAGAAAAAATAGCTGGCTTATAAGAGCAGCTAATAAAAATGAATTTAAATCTTTTGAGAATTTTATTGATATGATAAGTAATTCTTCTTTAAATATAGAAGCTAATGAAATTAGATTTAATGATCCGACACATGGTGAATTTAATTTCAGTTGGGAAGAAAATTTGATTTTAAATGGGAATCCAATTCAAGTAGAGCATACTAATCCAACTGGAAAGATAATAATAGATAACCAAATTTAATTATGAACTTTATTTTTGTTAATTAAATGGTTAAAACCATTTATTATAAAAATTAATCTAAAGAAAGGGGGGATAGTCAGAGGGATGGTTGTCTAAGTTTCTGTTATTATTTATAAAAAAATTAGGGGGTTATATTTAATGCGAAAAAATTTATTTATTACAATTACTGCTCTGCTTTTAGTTGGTCTAATGGCTGTTCCTGCTTTCGCTCAGAAAACTGTTTTAGACTTTGTCTGGTTTAGTGATGGTGTAGAAGGTGAAGTGTTAAGAGACATTATTGAAGATTATAAGAAAGAAAATCCAGATGTAGAGTTTAACATTATCGAGGTACCATATAATGATTTAAATACAAAGATTAAAACTATGGTAGCTGGTGGAAATCCTCCGGATCTTGCTAGAGTATCAAATCCAGGAGAATTATCATCAGCCCTCTTAAACCTTAATAAAAGTATTGGGCAGGATTATTTGGATAACTTTGTAGAATCTACTCATCCTTATGTAATGGTAGATGGGAAAATGTTAGCTATCCCAATTGATGTAACAGCAAATGGTATTATTTATAATAAAGACTATTTTGAAGCTGCTGGAATCGATGTTCCAGATACTGAAGAGGAATTAGATGATTTATGGACCTGGGAAGAATGGGCTAATGCCCTAGAAAAGGTTGTTGCAGAATCAGATGCCCGCTATGGCCTGGCTTATGATTACAGTCCACACCGCTGGTCTACACTTCTTTATCAGGCAGGAGGATCTTTCTTCTCCAAAGACTGGAGTGAAGTTACAATCAATTCACCTGAAGGTGAAAGAGCAGTAGAGTTTTTTGTTGAATTACATGACAGAAACATAATTCCTGAATCCATCTGGTTAGGTGGAGAGAACCCAAATACACTCTTCCGTTCAGGTCTAACAGCAATGCACTTTGCAGGAAACTGGATGCTGACAAATTATCGTGAGAATATTGAAAACTTTGACTGGGGTGTAGCTTATATGCCTAAGGATAAGATTAGATCTTCTGTAGTTGGGGGTAAATTTGTTGCAGGATTTAAAGATTCTGATGATAAAGAGGCGGCTGTAGATTTCTTAAAATACTTCAGTTCTCAGAAGGTTAATGCTAAGTTCTGTGAAGAATCTTTATTCTTAAGTGCCAGAACAGATAACAGTAAACTTAATTATTCCTTCGGCTCAGATATGTTTGAGATTTTCAGTAATGAATTAGCTGTATCTCCTCCAGAAGCAGGTTCGGACTGGGCATATAATGAAGCAATGTCAAGAATTTATGATGATATCAGACAAAATATTGTAAAATCAATTCAGCATGAAATAACACCTAAAGAAGCTGTAGAAAATATGGAAGGGTTAGCAAAATCAGAAATTGAAGATCTGGAAAATTAAATTACTTTTCATTTCCTGGCCTGTTTTTAAAAACAGGCCAGGAAAATTAATAAGGAGGTATTTTATGTACAGTTGGAAAAAGAAGATAGCACCATATTTATTTGTTCTACCAAATCTAATAATATTTAGTATATTTATAGTATTTCCTGCCATATTTGGCTTTTATGTTTCCTTTACAGAGTGGGATGTGCTTACTTCTCCCGAGTTTATTGGTCTTGGAAACTTCGTTAAACTTTTTCAGAGTGCAGAATTTTGGGCTATTTTAAGCAGAACCTTAATTTATGTTTTTTCTGTGGTACCAATTACTTTTGCTTTGAGTATGGTTTTAGCAATTATACTAGATAGAGATATTAAGGCGAAAGGGTTTTTTAGAGCTATATTTTATTTACCTACAATGTTATCATTTATAGTTATTGGTGTTTCCTGGCGCTGGATTCTTGGAAACAACTTTGGAATTTTAAATTATTTACTTGATTTAGCCGGGTTGACACCTGTCAATTGGCTTACCAATGGCACAACAGCAACTATTATGGTTATTTTTGCATCTGTTTGGGCCCGAGTTGGATACTTTATGGTTATGTTTATTGCAGGACTGCAGGGAATTCCTGGAGTATATTATGAAGCGGCTGAAATTGACGGAGCTAGTAAATGGCAGCAGTTTAGACATATTACTTTTCCTCTTTTAAAACCAACCAGTTTGGTAGTTGTAGTATTATCTACTATCCAGGCTTTCAAAATGTTTGGTTTAATTAAAGTTATGACTACAGGAGGACCTGGAGACCGTACAACTTATCTGGTTCAGGAAATCTATCAGCAGGCTTTTCAGGTAGGAGATATGGGGTATGCTTCTGCTATGTCTGTAATGTTATTCATAATTCTTGGTTTATTAACAATCGTTCAATTTAAAATATCTAACAGAGGCGGTAATGCATATGAATAATAAAGTTAAAAATATTCTGGGGTATGGTGTTTTATTATTATTTAGTCTAATATTTGTTCTACCCATAATCTGGATTTTTATATCTTCTTTAAAAACCAGCAATGAAATTTTTTCCTGGCCGCCAACAATTATACCTAATAAAGTAACCTTTTCAAATTATATTACTGCTTTCAGTAAAGGGAATTTTATTACTTATTTTAAAAATAGTATTTTTGTTGCTGTAACAGCAACTGCTTTAACTTTACTGATTAATTCAATGGCGGGTTATGCGCTGGCTAAATTTGATTTTAAGGGTAATAAACTCATATTCTTTCTTTTTATTTCAACTTTAATGATTCCACTGCAGGTTATTATGGTCCCAATTTTTATAGTACTTAGAAACTTAGGTCTATATAATTCTTTATGGGGAATTATAATACCTCCAGCTGCGACACCTACAGGAGTTTTTCTGGTCAGACAGTATATGACAACAATTCCGGATGAGGTTTTAGAGTCAGCCAGAATTGATGGAGCTTCAGAATGGAGAATATTTTCGATGATTATTCTGCCCTTATCTAAACCCGTTTTAACTGCTTTAACAATCTTCTCATTTATGTGGAGATGGAATGACTTTCTCTGGCCTTTTGTGGTTTTAAGTAATGAGAGCAAATATACTATTCAGGTAGCAATTGCAAATTTTGTCGGGCAGTTTTCTGTTGACTGGAATAGTTTACTGGCGATGAATATTGTTGCTATGATACCTGTATTATTAGTATTCTTATTTTTCCAGAGATATTTTGTTAAAGGTATTGCCATGTCAGGAATGAAAATGTAAATAATGATGTCTGGAGGTTAGTTATGATTTTGAACGAATATCCATTTGAACTGGATAAAGTTGAAGATAATATAATAACATTTGTAGATCAGTTTAAAGAAAATAGCAGCTTAAAAGTTAAAGTTTTTGTACTCGAAAAAGATATAATAAGAATAATGTTTATCAGAGATAAATTAAAAATGGATAAAACCTGGATGGTAGCACCTAATTTATCAGATATCCCTTATCAGGGTAGAGATAAGTTTGATATTTCTCTTTTTTCTCTCCCGGAATATAACTACTATCAAAAAGAAAGTTTTTTTGTTATCGAAACTGACAGGTTGAAAGCAAAAATAAATTTAGATGGATTTAAAGTTAGCTGGTATGCCAGACAGGAAAAGGAATGGATTAAAATTGCAGCTGATAGAAAAACGCAGAGTTATAATTTTAATCAGCATTTTGGTAAAGGGATTTATCATTATTTAGAAAAATATGAAGATGACAAATATTATGGTCTGGGTGAAAAAGCAGGGGAGATAGAAAAAAATGATACTCGCTACAGGATGACTACTATTGATGCTATGGGTTATGATGCGGAGAAATCGGATCCGCTTTATAAATATATACCATTTTATATTACCAGAAATACTGAAACTGAAATTTCCTATGGTCTTTTTTATGACAATCTCAGTGAGGCAGTATTTGACTTTGGGCAGGAAAAAGATAACTATCACGGTCAATACAGATATTATTTTGCCCAAAAAGGAGATTTAGATTATTATATGATTCTTGGACCTGAGATGAAAGAAGTGACCAGGAAGTTTTCCTGGTTAAGTGGTGAAAATATTTTTGAACCAAAATGGAGTCTGGGTTATTCAGGCTCAACAATGACTTATACTGACTCTCCTAATGCTCAGGAAGAACTGATGAATTTTATTGCAGACTGTGAAAGATATGATATTCCCTGTGATTCTTTTCAATTATCATCTGGCTATACTTCTATTGACCATAAGCGATATGTTTTTAACTGGAATTATTCTAAAATACCTGATCCAGAAAAAATGGCTGAAACTTTTAATAAAAATGGAATTAAACTCTGTGCAAATATTAAACCATGTTTGCTGATAGATCATCCTAAATATGAGGAAGTAAAAGAAAAGGAGCTCTTTATTAAAAATGAGAATGGAGAGCCAGAGATATCACAGTTCTGGGATAATTTAGGTTCTTATCTCGATTTTACTAATCAAGATGCTGTAGACTGGTGGAAAGATAATGTAAAGAAACAGCTGCTTGAATTTGGAATTGATTCCACCTGGAATGATAATAATGAATATGAAATCTGGTCAGATAATGCTTATGCAGATGGTTTTGGTAATAAAATAAATATGAATTTAATTAGACCCCTGCAGTCACTTTTAATGATGAAGTCATCATTTGAAGCTCAAAAAGAGTTTGCTCCTAATAAAAGGCCTTATCTGATTTCTCGTTCTGGCTGTCCGGGGATGGAAAGATATGTTCAGACCTGGTCTGGAGACAACTATACCAGCTGGAAAACTTTAAAATACAATATAAAAATGGGTTTGGGACTGACAATGTCTGGAGTTTATAACTTTGGTCATGATGTTGGAGGCTTTGCTGGTCCGGCACCAGAGCCAGAATTACTTGTTAGATGGGTCCAGAATGGAATTTTTTACCCTCGATTTACTATTCATTCCTGGAATGATGACCAGAGTGTAAATACACCCTGGATGTACCAGGAAAGTATTGATTTAATTAGAAAAGCGATTAAATTTAGAGAAAAAATAAAACCGTACTTATATAATCTTTTATATGAATCTCATATAAATCATACTCCAATCATTAAGCCCACATTTTATCAGTTCGATGATCAGGAGACATATAAGCAGGATTTAGAGTTTATGTTAGGAGAATATATGCTGGTGGCGAATGTAGTTGAAAAAGGTGCAGAGAAGAGAGAAATATACCTACCCGGAGATACTGCCTGGTATGACTATAATACCTCCAATATTTATAAGGGAGGAAAAGAAATATCTGCTGCTGTTTCTCTTGCTACAATTCCACTCTTTATTAGAGAAGGTTCTATAATACCTATTCAGGATCAGCCTATATCGTTTTCTAAAAATCAGAAAGAAGAAAGGGCTTTTTTAATTTATCCATTTCTTAATTCTGGGAAAGAAGAGTATAGCTTATTTGAAGATGATGGTGAGAGTTATGATTATTTAGATGGTGAATATAAAAAAATAAAAGTTGAGATGAAAACAGATTCGAAAAAAATATCACTCAAAATAACTTCCAGCGGAAATTATATGTTAGCTTATAATAAAATAAAATTATATTTTCCAGTAACGGAAGAACGAGATATTTTTATTAATAATGAGGAGATTTACTTAGAAAATGATTCTTCCACTACTTTATTTTTAAAACATTTATAATTTTCTACAGCTAATTTAATCTGGATAAAACAATTGTTTTAGATAAAAAATGAAGTAGGTATTAATTTAACATTTTATAATAATTACAGATTATAATAATTACAGAAAAGTAAAAAATAAATTTTTTCAGGATGTGGTAATTATGGATATTGATAAATTAAAAGGCAGTTATAATTTGCAACTACCAGAATGGGGACCATATACAAAAAAATATTTTGGAATCTCACATATATCTGATCAAAAAAGAGGTGTTCGATTTGATCTCAGTGTTTTTCCTGGTTTTTACAGGAGAAAAGTAGAGATTCCTAATGTTAAATGGGAATCAAGTTACCATCCCTGGGAAGCTTCGTCTAATCTAAGTTATTATTCTAATCGACATCAACTGGAATGGAAAGATCAAGTTTATTGTGATATTTCTTTTTCAAAAATTGATGAACAGTCGAGATTAATTAGATGTAATTGTGTTAATAAAACAGATTCTATGCAGAATCTTGTATTACACTTTATGGGATATATTAATTTTCCTCAAAAAAAATCATACAGCTTAAAAACTAGTGATAACTCAGTTTGGATAAATGCTTTAGATTATACTAAACTGAAATATTCGAATCCGGGACCACAAGATAATTTAATGCCTGATGGTTTACTGCGGGGAGAAGTTGATGAGGCAAAGTTTATTGATGGTACTGGTCTGGGCCGTAGTTTTGGCAAAAATCCAGGTGATACAGTAAACTATAAGTTTAACCTAAAGAAAGATATAGAAGCAGCGGTTCTAATCATTAGATATAAAAAAGTTTTAGGTAAGCCACTTACCTTTAAGTTAAAAGGCATAATTGATAAAGAGGTAGAATTTCCGCCTGCTGAGACAGTACAAACTAAGGTAATTCAAATTGGTAAACTCTCTCAAGGTGAAAACAAAATTAAATTAAGATCTGCAGGTGGATCTGAAATAGAAATTGATGGTTTTTTAATAACTTCTTTTAAAGATAAGGATCAAGTTAGTTTTATTCCTGAAGAGCGTAATCCATATCCTGAAAAAATAGAAAAAATAACTGATAATTCTCTTTTGCTAAAATTCGAAAATATAGATGAATATTATGGGATCAAATGGTTTTATGATGATTTTGAAGTAAGGGAATTTGAAACTAATAATTTAGATTCTTTTATGAAAAAAATGGTTCATGAGCATGTTGCCAAAAAATTAGTAGATGCCGAAAACGGAAAGCCAAAAATGCATTATACAAATGTGTTTCTTAGACCAATAACTATAGAATCTAATTCAAATCAGATTATATATGGGATGGTCTGTAATGGTAATCGTAGTCAGGTAGAAAAAAGGTTAAAGAACTTTAAATCAAGGGAAAAGAATGTTAATCTGAATGATATTTACAAAAAGAAAAAGGAAACTGCATTCAATTTTGATGTTAAAGCAGAAGGTGAAAAATATAAATTCAGTCAGCAAAAGATGGCTGCTACAACATTAACTAATATTGTTTATCCAACTTATATTAGGAAGAGATATATCAAACACTATCCTCCAGGCCGCTGGTGGGATTCATTATATACCTGGGATTCTGGATTTATAGGTCTTGGTTTAACAGAACTCGATGAAGATCGAGCAGTTGAATGCCTCAATGCTTATCTGACTGAACCTGGTGATCAGCATTCAGCTTTTATCCATCACGGAAGTCCAGTTCCAGTCCAATTTTATTTATTTCTGGAATTGTGGAATAGATTACAGGCAAAAGAATTTTTGCAGTATTTTTATCCGAGATTGAAACAATATCATCAATTTTTAGCAGGAAAGCTGGGTAGTTCAACAACCAGGAATTTAAAGTCAAATCTTTTGAAAACATGGGATTATTTTTATAATTCTGGAGGATGGGATGATTATCCAGCTCAGGTTTATGTCCACGATCAAAATCTGGAAGACAGAGTAACTCCAGTGATAAATACAGCTCAGGCAATAAGAACTGCTAAAATATTGAAAATGGCTGCATATGAGCTGGGTTTAGAAGCAGATATAAAAGAATTTGAGCAGGATATCAAGATGTTCAGTAAAGCATTACAAAAGTATTCCTGGGATGAAGAGTCTGGTTATTTTTCATATGTTATTCATGATGAAAATGGTAAGGCTAAAGAATTTTTAAAAGACAGCTCAGGTAATAATTTTAATATGGGACTTGATGGTCTCTCTCCACTGGTGGCGGGAATATGTAATAAAAACCAGGAAAAAAGATTAATCAATAAAATGTTTTCTGAAAAAAAGATGTGGACAGAGATAGGAATTTCTACAGTAGATAAATCTGCTCCCTACTATAAAAATGATGGCTACTGGAATGGTGCAATTTGGATGTCTCATCAGTGGTTTTTATGGAAAACTTTACTTGATTTAAATAGAGCTGACCTGGCCTATAAAATTGCCAGTACAGGTTTAGAACTCTGGAAAAATGAAGTAGATAAATCATATTTATGTTTTGAACATTTTATTCTTCAATCCAAAAGGGGAGCAGGCTGGCATCATTTTGGTGGACTTTCAACCCCGGTAATGAGTTGGTTTGCTGCCTACTTTACACCAGGAAAATTAACTGCTGGATTTGATGTCTGGGTTATTAGTCAGGAGTTTAACAATAATCATACATCATTAGCAGCTGCACTTAGAATATTTGATAATACAGATGGAGTAAATATCATTGTTTCACTTAATTCAAATAATCAATATACTGCTACCTGGAATGGGAGAGCAATTCAACATGAAACTATTAAACCGGGAACATTAAATATAGAAATCCCCGGGGGAACACTAGAAGGTGAATTAAAAGTCATAAAAGACAATAAAAATTATAAATATTAGTATTTTAATCTAAATATATAGAATATTAACTCCTGGTGGGATCAATTTTCAACTGCCAGGAGTTTTTATATAATTCCTACTTACTCTTCATCCGGGTTATTTAAAAACCTATATGCCTGGTCAAAAAAATTAGGAGGCCGATATTGAGGCAGAAGAGTCGCAGCTGAGATTTATAAATTTTTTGTTTTAAAGGAGGTCAATGATCTCCAAATTTCATTGACAAAATAGTTTGACAATTATCAATAGTAGTGCTATTATTAATGTTGGAGATTGTTCGAAAGTTAAATATTTATAATTATTTTACATATAGAGTGACTTGTTCTTTAGACTTGCTCTGTTTAATTGATCAAATTCTAAAGGGGGTTAGATTAAAATGTTAGGTGATGTTTCTAAGCGGAGTTTGCTGGTTTTTGTTCTGACTTTGGGGCTCTTGTTTATCGCTTTTTCGGTTCACGCTGCTGAGGTTAATATGGAGCACTGGGGAGATTATCAAGGAGAGCAGGTTTATCTTTACACAATTACAAATGATAATGGTGCAGAAATGAAAGTCACAAATTATGGTGGTAGAATTACGGCACTTAAAGTACCTGCTAAAAATGGTAAAATGGTGGATGTAGTTCTTGGCCTGGACAGTTTAGAAGGTTACTTAAATAATCCAAATAATTTTGGAGCTGCAATCGGAAGATATGGAAATAGAATTGCTGATGGTCAATTTACTATTGACGGAAAGACCTATCATATTGCTCAGAACAATGGTGATAATCACCTGCATGGAGGTTTTGTAGGCTTTGATCAGCGTGTCTGGAATATTAAAGCTGTTGAAGAAAATGGAGAAGTTAGTCTTGTCTTAACTTATACCAGTCAGGATGGAGAAGAAGGTTTTCCTGGTGAACTTGATATTGAAATGACCTATACTTTAACTAACAACAACTCAGTAATAATTGATTACCGGGCAGTAACTGATAAGCCAACTCCTGTAAATTTAACCAACCACTCTTATTTCAACCTCAATGGAGCTAATGATACAGCTTTAGATCATGAGTTAATGATTAATGCTGATACCTATACCCCAATTGATGATGAATGGATTCCAACTGGCGCAATTGCTGAGCTCGAGGGAACTCCTATGGATTTCAGTGAGCCAACTAATATTGGTGCCAGAATTGATAATGACTTTGTTCAGCTGGAAAATGGAGCTGGTTATGACCACAATTATGTTTTAAATACAAAAGGTAATTTAAATGAAGTAGCAGCCAGTTTATATGAACCAGCTACTGGAATTATGATGAAAGTTTATACAACTGAACCAGGTGTACAGCTTTATACCGGTAACTTTTTAGATGGCTCAATTACCGGTAAAGAGGGTAAGGTTTATGAAAAGCATTATGCGGTTTGTCTCGAAACTCAGCATTTTCCAGATTCTCCAAATGTTGATTATTTTCCTTCTACAATCTTGAGACCTGGTGAAGTATATAAAACAACTACAATTTATGATTTCTCAACCAAATAATTAGCTTATGATTTTCGACATAGTCTGAGAAGGTAATATTGATCTGATAGTTCCACTTGCTGAGGAAGGAATTAGATAAAATAAAGCTGAATAATTAAAGGGGCCTTAGCTGGCCCCTTCTGTTTTAAAAGGGGGATAATAGGGGCGGTAACTATTCATACTGTGATGAACGGGTAAATGTGCAGCTGCCGTTTACTATTCGTATTTTTTCGAATTATGTGTATTGAATATTACTTAGCTGATTGATTATCAGGTTAATTTTATTTAAATTTTTAGATAAATTATTCAAAATAAAAAAGGAATAAGTAAAGTTTTGGCTAATTATATATTGTACGTACAATTAAATATAATAAAAGGAGAATTAATATGAGCCAGACTAATTTTGCCATTGTTGGTGGGGGCTGGAGGAGCAAATTTTATTTAAGAATTGCCAGAGCTTTACCGGTTCAATTTAAGGTTTGTGGAATGGTAGTTAGAGATGAAAAGAAAGGCCAGATTATTGAAAATAATTGGGGAGTAAGTACTTATCGAAGTATTGATCAGCTGCTAAATGATAAAAACCCAGAATTTGTAGTGGCAGCAGTTCCTCGGGAAGCTGCCCCGCAAATAAGTGTGGAATTAGCCAAAAGAAATATGGCAATTCTAGCAGAAACACCACCGGCAGCTGATTTAGAAGGATTGATAGAATTATATAAGTCACTACAGAAATATGATGCACGATATCAGGTAGCAGAACAATATCATCTGCAGCCTCTGCATGCTGCCAGAATTAAAATTGCCAATTCAGGTCTGCTGGGAGATCAGATTAACCAGGTTCAAATTTCAGTCTGCCATGACTATCATGCAGTTAGTTTAATCAGAAAAATATTAAAAATAAAATTTGAAAATGTCAAAATTTCAGCTCAGAAATATAGCTCGCCACTTATTGCCGGTCCTGATTTTGAAGGTGATCCTGAAGCAGAAAAGCAAAAAACATCTGAACAAATTATAGCGACACTTAATTTTGGTGATAAATTGGCCTTATATGATTTTAGTGATGATCAGTATTTTTCCTGGATTCGAGCCCTTCGTTTACTGATTAGAGGAGAAAGCGGCGAGATCAACAACAAAACAGTTAAATATTTAAAAGATTATAAAACACCAGTTGAGTTTGATTTAAAAAGGATGAATGCAGGTGAAGATGGCAATTTAGAAGGTTATTATTTAAAAGGAATACTGGCCGGAAAAGACTGGGCTTATAAAAA
>JASMSZ010000028.1:0-2443 GCA_041694515.1 Halanaerobium sp. | reverse complement strand
GCATTGTGGACTTAATATTTCTTCCATTTGTCTTTGATTGTATTAAAGCAAAAGACAGTGATAATTGTCCAATAATAGATATTATTAACAAATAAAACCCCCAGAAAAGCTCCATCATTAATCGAAAAAATGAAGCTTCTCTGAGGGGATATCATCTCTAAGTTCAGTTTACAATTATAAATTCACTAAAAATTAATTACCTTATCAGCCTCAATAATCCACTGAGTAAATTCTGTCATATTACTTAACTCTACCCCATCAATTATCTCCTCCTCTAAATATTATAATTCACGTAAAGATTCTAACTTATCTAAAACATGTTCAATTTCATCCCTGGTTGTATATTTACCAAGACTAAATCTCACAGCACCTCTTCCAGTTTCCATAGTTACAGACATAGCTTTTAAGACCGAAGAAATTTCTACTAAATCAGAATGACAGGCTGAGCCTGTAGATAAAGCTACATTATCTAAATGATCCAGAATTTCCTGACCACTGTAATCTAAAAAACTAATATTTAAAGTGTTTGGTAAGCGTTTCGTCGGATGGCCATTCAGAATAACTCGATCTTTAAAGTTTTTCTGCAGCTGCTTCTGAAAATAATCTCTCAATTCTTTAATTTCCCCGGGAGTATTATGCTCAAAGTCAGCTTTCTTTCCCTGAAACAGATCTTCCGCAAGTTCACAGGCTTTACCAAGAGCAACATCAAAAATTACATTTTCTGTCCCCGCTCTTTTTCCCATTTCGTGTCCTGCTCCATGAATTAAAGGTTCTATCTCAATTCCAGCTCTTATATAAAGTGCACCGATCCCTTTTGGGGCATAAACTTTATGGCCGGCTACTGATAGAAAATCTACTCCCAGCTTTTTAACGTCTGTTTCAATTTTACCCACAGACTGAGCAGCATCGGTATGCAATAAAATGTTGTTTTCTGAGACTATTTCAGCTATTTCCGCCAGTGGCTGAATTGTTCCTGTCTCATTATTTGCATGCATGATGCTAATTAAAATTGTTTCGTCAGTTAGAGCAGCTTTTAATTGCTCAATATCTACTACTCCATCCTGATCTACAGATAAATAAGTAACTTCATAACCGTTTCCCTCAAGAAACTTACAGGGAGAGATCACGGCAGGATGTTCTATTTCAGAAGTGATAATATGCTTACCACGATTTTGATAAGTATATCCAACACCCTTGAGCACCATGTTATTTGACTCACTTCCTCCAGAAGTAAAAATAATCTCCTCTGGTGAAGCATTTAATAAACTGGCAACTTTTTTTCGAGCTTCTTCTACAGCCTGTTTTGTTTTTGATCCCAGTTCATGACTGCTTGAGGGATTACCAAAATTTCCATAAATATATTCTTCCATTGCTTCAGCTACTTTCTTATCAATTGGTGTTGTAGCATTATAATCAAGATAGATCATAGATTAACACTTTCCTTTCTGAACTTAAATATAAAAACATTATTATTTAGCTAAATTCAAAATCTTTCTAGCTCCATTGATTACTACAATAAACACAATACCTCCAATTATTAAATCAGGCTTATTTGAGTCAAAAAAATAAACTAAAAGTCCTGAAATAATTACTCCCGAATTTACAATTAAATCATTTGAAGTGAAAATCCAACTTGCTTTCATATGTGCTTCTTTGCTATCTGATTTTTGGAATAAGTAAAGACAATACAAATTAGCAATAAAAGCCAAAATAGATACAATTATCATTGTACTAAAATCAGGCATTTCTCCAAAACCAAAAAATCTTCTTAATACTTCAATAAATCCAAAGGATGCAATAAAAATTTGAAAATATCCTGCAAGTTTTGCAACTTTCTTCTTAAGAAGAATGCTCCCACCTACTGCAAAAAGGCTAACTAAATAAACTATTGAATCTGAAAACATATCTAAACTATCAGCAACAAGCCCCATTGAATTTGCAATTAGCCCTGCAGTCATTTCAAAGAGGAAAAAACCGAAATTAACTAAAAGAACAGTTTTTAGAAGTTTTTTCTGACTCTGAGAGTCATTTGTAATCTCATTATTTTCATCCTGTATTTCAACAACTTTTTCTAATTTAGAATCCAGCTTTAGCTCATTTAAATAATTTTTTATTCTTTTATCTTTTTGTGAATGAAAAACAATAAGTTTTCTTTTTTCAAGATCAAAATCAAGTTTTTGGATTAATTTAATTGAACCGAGTTTTGTTTCAATTAGATTTTTTTCCGATGGGCAATCCATCTTTTTCACTGTAAAAATACTTTTATACATATTAACCTCCCTCCATAAATTAAGTTTATCTCTTTAATACTCGCTTATTCGCAGTTTTTCATATTTCTTTGAATTAGAAAAACAGAAACTTAAGACATAAATATTAATTTTTGGAAATATAGAAACGACCTGATTAAAAATCTAACTCTTTTCTAAAAAATTACTCTATGGTC
>JASMSZ010000027.1:0-9074 GCA_041694515.1 Halanaerobium sp. | reverse complement strand
ATAGATAGTTCAAAAGGATTTAAAAATAATGAAATAGAAATAGAAGCTATAAAATCCTATCATGATAGTCATCAGGGAGAAGATAGAGGTGAAAATTTAATATATTTAATTCAGTTAGAAGATAAAAAAATCTGTCATTTAGGTGATTTGGGACATGATTTGGATAATAAGAGCATAAATAAGCTTAAAAACATTGATCTTTTATTGATACCAGTCGGAGGAAATTATACTATAGATGCTGAAATGGCCTATAAATTAGCTGAAAAAATTAATGCTAAGTTAACTATTCCAATGCATTTTAAAACTGACATATTGGACTTCCCTATAACTGGTGTAGATAAATTTACAGATAAGTATGATAAAAATGAGGTTGAATTTGCCCATAAATCTGAAATAAATACTGAAAAGGTAGAAAATAAAAAAGTAATAGTACTTGATTATAATTAAATTTCAAAAAATGTATTACACTTAAATGCAGTTAAAAAAATTAACTGCATTTTTTTCTTTATTATATAATATCCGCATAGAATAAGAAAAATAGATCATGATCGCAAAACAATTAATAAATATTTTGATATGACTGCTCATATCGCCTATTAACCAAATATGTTAAAATCAAAAAAATATTTTTTGATAAACCAAAGTTCTGGCCAGGTTAGCCAAGCGCGTCTAGAATCCAAAAGGAATACTTTAACTTTTTACTTGCCGAATTCAAGTTTAATATATTTAAATAGAGGATTGGTGAGCACAATGAAATTATTTGCCGGACTAGATATCGGTACAGATGGTGCTAGAATTGATGTTCTCACAGAGGATTTGGAATTAAAATATGAGAATTCTATTAATTATGAGCTGCTTTCTCCCCGGCAGGGGTGGGCAGAACAGGATCCTGATCAGATATTCGATGTTGTTAGTACACTGCTGATTAAAGTAGTGGAAAAGTTCGGTCAGGAAGACTTATATATAGTTTTTTGTTCAGTAATGCACAGCATTATGGCCGTTGATAAAGAAGGAAATAAATTAAGCAATTTAATTATCTGGGCTGACAGCAGAGGAGAAGAATATCGGGATAAGCTGAGTGAGAATTATGATTCAAATTTATTTTACTCTAGAACCGCCTGTCCTTTACATTCCTCCTACTGGCCAGCTAAAATAATGTGGCTGAAAAAGAACATTTCGGAAAAAATAGATAAATACGTTTCAATTAAGGAGTATCTAATTTTTCGTCTAACCGGAAAATGGAAAACAGATTATGCTCTTGCCTCAACCTCAGGAATTTTTAATTCATTAAATAGAGAATATGATAAAAAAATAATGAAAATACTTGGTTTAACTGAAAATGATTTAGCAGAAGTATATTCTGGTCAGCACATTTTTGAATTTAAGGTTAATAACAGAGAAATTACCGGAATATTAGGTTCTACTGATGGAGCTCTGGCTAATTTGGGAGCAGGTTCGATAAATGAAAATAAAATTGTGTTAACAGCTGGTTCAAGTTCAGCAGTTCGCTACACTTCAGCTGAGTATACACATGATCCTGAGGGAAGAGCCTGGAATTATTTTATTGATCAAGATCTTTATATAATTGGTGAGGCTACTAATGGAGCTGGTTTAGTTTTTGACTGGCTCAAAAATATATTAAGCTATGATGATATTAAAAAATTCAGCAGAGAAAACCTGCCCCAAATTCCATATCAGGGAAATGAACTTATTTATATACCTACAATGATGGGAGAAAGAGCTCCCAGTTATAATGAAAAGACAAGAGGGTTTTTCTATGGACTTTCTTTAAATCACAGCAGAGAGGACCTGGTTCTTGCTGTCTATGAAAGTATTGCTTTTCACCTGAAGCTTATTTATGAAGATCTTAAAAGGCTAAATAATTGTGAGCAAATAGAGATTATTATGACCGGAGGGCTTGGGCTGACAGATCATTTTATGAAATTGCTTTCTTATTTGATTGGTGAAATAAAATATATTCCTGATTATAAACAGAATACGGCTGTAGGTGCTGCTATGCTGGGAATTAAAGTGGTTGATGGAATCTCTTATAAAGATTTGTTAAAATATTTGCCGGATTATAAAACTGTTAAAAATAATAACGAACCTGAATTTGCTTCTTATCTGGACTCTAAATATCAGCACTTTTGTGAAGTATATCAACATCTTCAGGAAAATTATGAAGTATTTACTTTTTCAAATAAGACATAGCATTAAATAATGATTTAAGCAACCTGCTGCAAGGCAGGTTGCTTGTTTTTTTCCTCTCAAAACATGTTATAATTATAAACAATTAATTAATCAAAATAAAGGAAGGTGAATATTATTAAAGTTATAGCTTTTAATGGTAGTCCAAAATCAGAAGGGAACACTTATCACGCTTTGAAAATTATGCAGAATGAATTTGAAAAAGAAGAAATTGAGGTTGAAATTTTACTGGAATGTTATCCATGGAACCAGTCCAGGTGATGCTTTAAAAGACAAAGAAGGTAAACAGATTATGAGAGTTTTAACTAAAAATATGGTCTATTTGATGAAACTAAAAAAAGCTGGAGAAAATGAAGTGGAGGCACCTGAGCAGGAAAAAAAAAGAGTTTATGAATTTTATTAAATAATTATGTCGTTTTATGTTAAAAAACATGGTATAATTTAGAATAACATAAGGGGAGGGGATAAAAATTAATATAAAGTCACTTAAAACTAAACAAATGTTATTTATTGGAACTTTGATTTTTGTTATCTGTATTAGTTTAGGTTTGTTAACTTATATAAATACAGCTGAGATGTTGACAGCAGAAATTGAAGAGAGGCTGGAAGAAAAGGCCGTTGATACAGGGGAACTTGTAAGATCAAGATTAGATACTCGTCTGAGAGAGTTAGAAGCAATTGCCAATCAGAAATCTATAAAGACTATGGATTGGGATCAGATACAAAATATTTTAATAGCAGAGGTTGAAAGAACAGATTTTGCTACTATTGCAATGGTTGAACCAGGAGGTTTAACCCACTATCCTGATGGAAGCACTTTAGATTTGGGAGATAGAAATTATGTTCAGCAGGGTTTTAACGGAAATTCTTTTATTTCTGATATGTTAATTAGTAGAGCAATCAATGAACCTGTTGCTATGGCATCAGTTCCCATTAGAAGAGAAGGAGAGATTGTTGGATTATTAATTGCCAGGATGTTAGGCCAGGATGTAATTAATATAATAACAGATGTTCAGTTAAAAGAAAATGGAACAGCTTTTATGTTTAATGAAACTGGAACAATAGTAGCTCACAGAAATCGTGATTATGTAATGGATCAATTTAACCCCATTTCTGAGAGAGATAATGAAGATTTTTCAAGTCTCGCAAATTATATAAAAAATGCTATTAACTCAGAGATTGGTGCCGAAACTTATAACTTTTTGAGCAAAAGTTATTATGGAGGATATAGCAGTATAGAAGGAACTAATTGGATAGTTAGTGTATCAGCAGAAGAAGATGAAGTTATGGCCGGTCTTTACTCTATGCGTAATATCATCTTGATTTTTTCACTTAGTATTTTAGTTATTTCTTTAATTTTATTATATTTTTTCTCCAGTAAAATAACCAATCCAATCTTAGATTTAGCAGAACATGCTAAAAAGATTGCTGCTGGAGATTTAAGTCAAAAAATTTCTGAAAAACTTCTGCGTAAAAAAGATGAAGTTGGCGACTTAGCTAATTCTTTTTCAGAAATGAGCGGGAATCTATCTGATATGATAAGTGAAGTAGTTGACATAGCTTCTAATTTATCTGCCTCGAGCGAAGAATTATCAGCTTCAGGAGAAGAAGTTGCAGCTTCTGCGGAACATGTGGGTCAGGCTATACAGGATATAGCTTCCGGAGCAGAAGAGCAAACCGCTCAGGTAGAGGAGTCATCTAGTTTAATGCAGAATTTAATTAATGAGATAAGTGATGTTGAAGATATGTCAGGTAAAATGGATACCCAGGCTGATAGTGTAATGGAGAATATTAATTCCGGGAATAGTTCTATTAAAGATTCTGTTTCCCAGATTAATAATGTAAAGAGTAACTCTATCTCTATTTCTAAGACCATAAATGGTCTGGGAAATTTATCAAATAAAATAGGTCAAATTGTAGAATTGATCAATAATATAGCTGCCCAGACTAATTTATTAGCGTTGAATGCTGCTATCGAAGCAGCCAGAGCTGGGGAAGCAGGCAGAGGCTTTTCTGTTGTGGCAGATGAAATTAGAGAGCTAGCAGAAGAATCAGAAAATGCCACAAATCAGATTGGCAGCCTTGTTAAAGAAATACAGAAAGGTGTCAATGATGCTGTTGAAAAAATGGACAATACCGAAACAGTAGTGGATAATAGTGTTAATGCCATAGAAAATACAGGGGATTCTTTTAATCAAATAAATGAAGCTGTCGTAAGTTTAAGTGATTTGATTGATAACATTAATCTCAAGACTAAAAAAGTGGCAGAAAACAGCAGTGAAGTTGAAAGAACCATAAGAGAGATTGCCTCTGTTAGTGAGCAGGCTGCGGCAAATTCAGAAGAAGTGGCTGCATCGAGCCAGGAACAGAGTGCCTCTACAGAAGAAATTGTGAGTTCAGCTGAAGCTCTTTCCAATATGGCTGAGCAGTTGACAGCTGCTGTGTCCAGGTTTAAACTATAGAAAAGAAAAGTGGGAAGAAATTTTATTTCAATACCTTAATGATGACTTAAGTCTGAAAAAAAGCAGCAGCTTTTCTGGGTAAGGTTAGAGAAAAAAGAGCACTGCCTTTATTAAAAGAATATTTAAATTCTGAAGATAAAAATTTAATGACTGCCAGCATCCGGGCTATTGCTGATATTGGTGAGGTTGATTTATTCTTTGCAGTTTTAAAAACAGTTTTAACTGATGAAAAATACTGGTGTGTAAAAGAGACCTCTGAGTTTTAAAATTTATTTTAAAGTGAATTTTATAAACCTGTTTCTATTATTATTCCCGCTTATAATGAAGAGCTAACTATTGTAGATAATATAACTTCTATTCTATCACTGCAGTATCCTGAATATGAAGTTGTAGTTGTCAATGACGGTTCTAAAGATGCAACTATAGATGAATTAAAGGATAAATTTAATCTGGTGGTAGTAGATAAAGAAAATGGTGGAAAAGCCGATGCTTTAAATGCCGGAATTAATATAGTACAGTTTCCTCTGGTCTGTAATGTAGATGCTGATTCTTTAATTGATGATCAGGCACTTTTAAAAATAGTTGAGCCTTTTTCCAGAGACTGGCGGGTAATTGCAGCAGGAGGAACCATTAGAGTTGCCAATGATTGTGAGATTAGAGGCGGCCAGGTAATAAAAGTTAGACTCGCAAAAAAACCGCTTGTTAGAATGCAGGTTTTAGAATATCTGCGGGCGTTTCTATTTGGTCGTGTTGGTGGGCTGTTTTGATGGGAATTTTATTGTCAATAATTTCTTTACTCTTTGAGGAAATGACTTTTCATAAATATGATAAACTAAGTGAAAAGCTGGGGAACACAAAAACGAAAAAATTTTTAAAATAATTAATTATGGTGTTTAAAATTTAGAGAAAAGGTGATGGAAATAAATATTTTAGTTGTTGATGATGATCAGGATATGAGAATGCTGCTGGAAAATTATTTAAAAAAGCTTGAGGTTGAGAGGATTCATTTTACAGAGACGGCTCAAGAAACTTATGAATTTTTAAAGCTTAATGGTCTTAAAACTGAACCGGTGGCTGATTTAATAATTCTGGATATTATTTTAGGAGAAGAAAACGGGATTGAAATCTGTAGAAAAATAAAAAAATCGCCTGTCTATCGGGAAGTTCCAATTATTATGATAACTGCCCAAAAAGAATCGGGATATTTAAAAGATGCTTTTGCAGCAGGAGCAGTGGATTATTTAAAAAAACCGATTAAAAAGATAGAATTTATGGCCCGGATTAATTCTGCAATCAGACTGCGAAAAGAAATTAAAGCCAGAATCGAAAGAGAAAAAGAAGTGCTTAAATTATCAGAAGAACTGAAAAAAGCAAATCAGAAACTGGAGAAGATTGCTTTAACAGCTTATGCTTTAGACTCTGATAAAGAAAGAGCGCTGAGTGAGGGCTTTGATGATCATTTGACTAAGCCGCTAAAAAAAGATAAATTATTTGAGATGATAGAAAAATATATTTAAAAAGATGTGAACAGATAAAAGGAGATATGAGTGGACATGCTTCCACGGAAGCTTATATTTAAGTGGGCTATGAAGTTATTACACTTTAGATTATATATTTTTTCTATCAAATTTTTAATAACCTGCCGTGAGGCGGGTTTTTCTGTTTTAATATCAAAATAGGGGTGTTCAGAAGTGGAGATTTTATGCTATAATTAAGATAGTAATTTAACATTTATAAATAAATTTTCTGGAATTGGAGGCGATAAAAATTAATAATTATGATGTACTGGGGAGCTTAAATAATTTACAGCACTGGATGCTGCTTAATCATAAAAGCCATAAACTTATTTATTTAATTGGACTTTTGTTTTTAGCAGCTTTTATAATTAAGACAATAACAGATAAGTTTAGAATTCCCAGTGTAGTGGGGTATATACTTTTAGGAACAATGTTCAGCCAGAGTGTAGTTAGAAGCTTTTCTTTTTTATCGAAAGAATTTTTAGCCTGGCACAGCTATTTACTTAATACCCTGAATTTTATTACTGTTCTGGCCGTATCTTTTATTTCTTTTGGGATAGGAACTTCTTTATACATAAAAATTCTAAAACAGTTAGAATTCGAATTAACTCTGATCGTTATTTTTGAATCAATAGGTGCTTTTGTTTTAGTCTCAGGAATAATGCTTTTATTAGGGAAACCTCTTTTTGTGGCAATATTATTTGGGACCATTGCAACAGCTACAGCCCCTGCAGCGACAGTAATGGTTTTAAAAGAGTATGGTATACCGGGAGAGTTTTCAGCAACCTTAATGGTTGTTCTTGCTTTAGATGAATTTCTGGCATTACTGATTTTTTCTTTTATGGAGCCATTATCCTATATTCTGGCTTCTCCGGAGTTGGAATTAACTATAACTAATATGATGATTGAACCGTTAGTTAGAGTTGCCGCAGCGATTTTACTGGGATTTGTAATAGGTTACATTTCTCAGCATTTAATGATAAAATGTGATTCAGAAAGCAGAAAAATTTTATTAATTCTAGCGACAATAATTGGTGCTACTGCAGCAGCGGTCTTTTTAAATATTTCTCCTTTGTTTGCTAATCTGACTGTAGGTTTTGTTTATAGAAATATACCGAAAAGAAGACTGAATGTTTCAGATAAAATAGATATTCTTACTGTACCTTTACTGGCAACATTCTTTATTCTTGCTGGAACTAAGATAGATATCAGCAATTTGTTTAATAAGAGTTTTTTAATTATCGCTTTTGCATATACGTTTATGAGAATTATTGGTAAGGTTGGAGGAGCTCATCTGGGAGCAAAGCTGTCATCTGCTCCTAAACATGTTGAAGATTATATTGGATTTGGTCTAATACCGCAGATAGGAATTACAATTGATCTGGCATTTATAATTCAAAAAGATTTTATCCATATTCCAGGTGATGTTGCTAATATTTCTATGTTGATTTTAAATGTAATATTATTTACTTCAATTTTTACAGAAATCTTTGGTTCTCTGGCAACTGAATATGCTTTAATTAAATCAGATGAAATGAAATCAAAAGTCAGCTGGAGCTTTTTGAAGGGAGAATAATTTTGCTGAGTATTACAATCGGTTTTATAATTTTAATAACATTAATAATTCTAAAAGTAAGTATAGTAGTAGCTGCCCCATTAGCTTCTGCAGTCATTCTATATTTAAATAATTTGAACATTTTAGAAACACTTAACACTCAGTACCTGCCCGGGTTTGCGAGTTTTGTGGAGGACTATATATTCATATTTTTGTTGGGTGCTATTTTGGGCAAAGTCATGGAAGAATCAGATGATGCAACCTCAATTGGCGAGTTCGTTTTAGATGTTCTATCCTACAGATATGCAGCAGTAGGCATCTTTTTTGCCAGTGTGCTTTTATCAATTGGCGGCATCTCTGCTTTTGTACTGATTTTTACCATTTATCCAATTGCAAAACAGGTTTTCGAAGAAGCTGGTCTACCCAAATCATTAATTATTGCTTCTATTGCAGGCGGGAATGTAATAGTAGGTCTATCTCTACCGGGTAGTCCTCAGGTACATAATTTAATTATGATGGACTATTTAAATACATCTGCACTGGCCGGTTTTGGTTTAGGCCTGGCAGGAATTTCTGCCGGTTCAGCTGCTGCAATTGCATATTTAAGATATAGGAGCAGATCGATGTTGGCTGAGAGTAATAATCTGAATGACAGCATCTTAAAAAAACCTGAACTATCTAAGTTATTTAATTTTTTGACTGCGATGCTTCCACTAATAACAGTATTTATTTTTCTGGCAGTTTTGTCAAAGCCGCCAGTAATTGCTCTTTTGCTGGGAGTTGTGCTTTCGATAATTAAAAATTTCAGGAAGGTTGATTTGCTGGAAATTTTAAATGAAAGCATATCAAATGCTGTTTTGCCGCTGATGTTTGCAGCCTCTGCAATGGGATTTGGCCAGGTTATTTCCTCACTGCCAGTTTTTAAGGAATTTCTGCAGACTTTATTAAATCTGCCGCTGAATCCTTATTTGTTGATTGGGATAATCACAAATATTGCAGCTGGATTATTGGGCAGTGCCTCAGGGGGAATGCTTTTAACATTAAGCACTGTTGGAGAAAACATTGTGCAGCTTGTTGATCCGGAAAAACTACATAGAATTGTAATTATTGCTTCAACTGGACTTGATACTCTGCCTCATAACAGTGCTTATCTGGCAATGCTGGCTTATACTGGACTTAAGTTTCGAGATACATATTTTGATTATTTTATTGTTACTGTTCTGGCACCACTGCTTTCTTTTAGTGTCGCAGTATTATTTACTATAATTTTTTAAATACCATACGTTAGGTACCAGGTACCTAAATCGATTTACGGTACCTGGTACCAAAAAA
>JASMSZ010000026.1:0-6608 GCA_041694515.1 Halanaerobium sp. | reverse complement strand
AAAAATTAACTCCTGCAACAATGACTGTTTATATAACTAAAGTAATAATTAAATTTCTTTTCATTTAAGTGACATCCTTTGAAACTTAAGTTCAAACTTTCCAATATACCTCCACTAGGTATCTTAAACATAGTATAACACTCAGGATTGCTCCTGTCAACAACAATATCGTGATAATCGAATATTTCTTTGTTACTGTCCTGTCAACTTTGATCTAAGACTATTTTAAAATATTAATGTGAAAAGAATGTGAATTTATTAAAAAAATATTATTAATTCTAATAAATTAAGACCAGTTTTCATTACCTTAAATTTAGGCATAAAAAAAGAGCTGCGGGGACAGCCTCAGTTAAGAGATTATCCAGACAACTCATTGTCTTTATTAATGATATAATTAGATTAAGATTGATAATATAAAACTAAGTTTAAAAGATTGTTTTTCTTCTATTTCAAGTTGTAATTTTATTAAAAATTATTATTTGAACTATCTGCTTTAATCTGTAAACTTGGACAGCACACCCATTAATTCATCTATAACTTTATCTCCCTCTTCATCTTTAACTGCTCTTTGAACACAGCCGTGGACGTGTTTATCCAGAATTTTTAAACCAACTTTTTTAAGTCCCCCCTGTACAGCATTGATCTGATATAAAATATCAACACAATATTTATCTTCTTCTATCATCCTCTGCAACCCACGAACCTGGCCTTCTATCCTTTTTAACCGGGCTTTTAAGTCTTTTTTATCTAGATCACATAATGAATTCATATAACCACCCCATTTTAATATTACTGTTTAATAAAAAATCTCCTATAATCTACAAAAATTTATTTAATGACTATACACTATACCCCAATACCGTATACCAATAATATACCACACTCTAATTTAATTTTCAAGAGATACTTTTCTTCCAAATATCCAATATTTAAGCATTATATCACCCCTTTCGGCAAAAACTTTCTTATAAATTCTACATCATAATTTATTATTAAATGTAAATATTTAGATTTACCATGACATACCATCTAATGCCTGTTCAGATTTACTCTCTTCAATCCAGATAGCTAATTTATTTGGGACACATATAATTGAAGGTCCTGGTTCACTAATCCACCCAATTTTTTCATCAATTCTTAATAAATCAGCTGGTGGTGCTTTTTTAACTCTTACTCTACCATTATGTGCCTCAATAATTGTAGTTCCAATTGGACCATCTGCCTCAATAATTAAAGGTTCATTTTGATAAGTTTCATTCATTTTTATTTGTTTTTGTATTCCATCAGCTGTTTGGACAACAATAATATATTCATCTTCCTTATTATTATGATTCAGAATACTATTTGGAAATAATATAAATGATAATGAAATGATAGCTATAATCACAATTAAAACCTTATCATAAAATGTCATGAGTTCCCATGCTTTGCTCATTTTTATCTCCCTTAAAAATTTACGTTTCCATAATGTGTGACTGTCAAATTATAAAAAGTTGCTTAAAATCAATCCCAAAAAAACACCGTTTATAATACCAAAAATTGCTGTGTATCCTTCAGCTTTTTTATGTGCATCAGGAATAAGCCCATCAAATGTAATATATAACATTGCTCCAGCTGCCAGACCTAAAGAAATAGATAAACTCAGATTTGAAATATTTCCTAAATAAGCTCCCAGAAAAGAACCTATACCCATAGGAATACCAGACAACAATGTAATTAAAATAACTTCTACATTCTTTAAACCTGCTAAACTCAAAGTGGTAGCAACTGCCATTCCTTCTGGAAAATTTTGTACAGCCATAATCACAGCTAAACCCAGACCTAAATTATCAGCAGAACTATAACCAGCTCCAATTGCTAAACCCTCAGGTATATTATGCAGAGCAATACCAACTGCCAGCAGAATACCGGCCTTTAAATAATGACTCTCATCATCATCTATTGAAACAAAATTTTGATGCGGAAATAACATATCTAAAATACTAATTAACATAGCTCCTAAAAATAATCCAGTTAGACTGCTCCAGATTGAACCGGTTATCTGTGCTTCAGGAATCAGATCTAAAAAAATTACAACTGTCATAATCCCTGCGGAAATACCTAAAATTATACTTAAAAATTTAGTTTTGATTTCTCTAACTAATAATACAATTAAGCCACCACCCACAGTTCCTAATGTACCAGAAAAGAAACCAATAAGGGATACATATAACAAATAATTCATTTTTATCATCCTTAATTTCTTATAACATTTTAACAACTCAATTTTCTACATCTGAAAATTATTTAATTCCTTAAATTGATAAATATTATATAGTTATTAAACCAGAAAAACCCATAAAAGCCATCGCCATAATACCAGCAATAATCAAAGTTACTGGCACACCTTTTAATACTCCCGGTACATCGCCAAATTCTAATTTTTCTCTCAGTCCTGCCATCAATACAATCGCCAGAGTAAAACCAATTCCGGCACCAAACCCAAAAACTGTACTACCGATAAAACTATATCCATTGAGTGGAATTAGCAGCGCCAGACCTAAGATTGCACAGTTTGTTGTGATTAATGGTAGAAAAATTCCTAACGATTTATAAAGTACAGGACTTGTTTTCTTAATAAACATCTCTACAAACTGGACCAGAGATGCAATTACTATAATGAAAGATACATACTGTAAAAATGGTAAATTTAATGCTTCTAAAATATAGGTGTTAATCAGCCATGTTGCAGCACCAGTTAAAGTCATAACAAATGTTGTTGCTAAACCCATCCCCATGGCAGTCTCTACCTGTTTTGATACACCTAAAAAAGGACAAATCCCTAAAAATCTAACTAAGATAAAGTTATTAACAAAAACTGTTCCAAAAAAGAGTAGAACAAGTTGAGTGAATTCTGACATCTTTAATTCCTCCTGTTAGTGACAAGTAGTATTATTTGTAGCATTTTTACCAATCACATTCATAATTGCTATTAAAATACCCAGAGTAATGAATGCACCTGCAGGTAATACCATAATAACCATCGGTCTATACCAGTCCCCCAGTATTTGTAGTCCAAACATTGAACCCATACCAAATAATTCTCTGACTGCACTCAATAACAATAAGGCCCATGTAAAACCAATTCCCATTCCCAGGGCATCTGCAAAGGACCGATGAACAGGATTCTGAGACGCAAAAGTTTCCTGTCTTCCTAATATTAGACAGTTAACAACTATTAAGGGTACAAATAAACTTAATGAAGCAGCAATAGAAGGATAAAAAGCTTTTAAGAAATAGTCAACAAAAGTAACAAATGTTGCAATAATTAATATGTAACTTGGTATTCTAACATCACCAGGAATCAATTTTTTAATTAAGGAAACCACAATTTCTGAAGAAATGAGAACAAAAGAAGTTGCTAATCCCATCGCCAACCCATTTACCATAGTATTAGTTACAGCAAGAGTTGGACACATACCAATAACAAGACGAAAAATAGGATTTTCCTGCCAGAGCCCATTTTTAAAATCAGAAATTAACTGTTTTGCTTTAACGGCCATTAACTTCCACCTCCATAGGCATTATTGATCATACTGACAGCTTCCTCCACAATTCTGGTGGTGTTGGCTGAAGAAATAGTAGCTCCTGCAACCGCCTGGACTTCCATAGTTTCCGAGGGAGGAGTTTTAACAACTACATAATCACCAAAGGGTTTGCCGGCAAAATTGCTTTTATATTCCTCTTCTGTAATTCGAGCTCCCAGACCGGGAGTTTCCTGATGATTTAAGATACTGATGCGGGTAATTTCTTCTGCTTCCAGATCAACTCCGATCATTAATTCAATCGGTCCATTGTAGCCACCACCACTGTGCTGGTATGCCATCCCTACTCGATTACCACTACTGTCATAACCTTCGTAAAAAATCTGACTCTCTCTTTCTACCTGATTGATTTCTTCCGCTGTGGGTAAAACTTCATTAATTGCAATTCTTCTTGTTTCTTCCTGATTGGCCTCAATATATGGAATTGTCCACTGGTAAACAAAGGTCAATAATATAGCGGAAATTATACCAATAGTGGCTAAGGTTATAATCATGGCTTTTGTACTGTTCTTTTCCATTTATCTCACCTCTCCTAAACTTCGGGGTCTTGTATATCTGTTTATTAATGGTACTGCTGTATTCATCAATAAAATACTGTACATTACACCTTCTGGATAACCACCCCAGAGGCGGATTATCACTACAAGCAATCCGGCTCCAAGACCAAAAATCCAGCGTCCTAATTTTGTAGTTGGACTTGAAACCATGTCAGTCGCCATAAATAAAGCACCTAACATCAGTCCACCTGCAAAAAGATGAAAAATCGGATCAGAACCAAAAGCAAAAGTACCTAAAAATACTGTTCCAACCATTGCCAGAGGTATTCTCCAGTTGACATAGCCTTTATATAAGAGATACGAAAAACCTAGTAATAATGCAATGGCTGATGTTTCTCCCAGAGAACCACCAATCTGACCAACAAAAAGATTCCAGGTATCAGTTGCAATTCCTTCCATTTTCATCTGACTTAAAGGTGTTGCAGAAGAAACTCCATCTACAGTCCAGGTAGTCATTAAAACTGGATAAGAAGCTGTTAAAAATGCTCTCCCAACTAAGGCTGGATTAAATGGATTTTGTCCGATTCCACCAAAAACCTGTTTACCAAGTCCAATTGCCACTATTGAACCAAAAAATGCAGTCCAGAGAGGTATGGATGGTGGAAGAGTTAGTGCCAGAAGTAATCCAGTAACTACTGCACTTCCATCTTTGATCGTATTCTTTTTATTTCTTATTTTTTGAAATATGTATTCTGTTAAAACTGCACCAACAACAGCTGCCAGAATCACAGATAGTGCTCTTGCTTTAAAGAAATATACAGCAGCAAAAACTGCAGGCAAAAGAGCAATAACAACTGACCACATTATTTTTTTTACTGAATCCTGTGATCTGACATGTGGTGAGGATGTTACAATTAATTCGTTATTCATTATTGATTATCCTCCTTAATTCTTTTCTCTTTTTTTGGCCATAACCTGTGACTTACCAAGACGCAGATGATGAACCAGAGGTATTTTAGCCGGACAGACAAAGGAACAGGAACCACATTCAACACAGCTTAATACCTGCCATTCTTCTAATTCGTCTACCATATCATTTTTTGCATAATTTGCCAGTTGAGTCGGCATTAAAAACATAGGACAGGCATCAACACACTTAGCACAGTTGATACAGGGAGAAGGTTCATATTCTTCAACTTCATCCTCAACTAAAACCAGGATGCCGGATGTACCCTTTACTCCAGGAATATTTAAATTCTTTTGAGCCACTCCCATCATAGGTCCACCTGTAATTACTTTGGCCGCATTATCTTTTAAGCCACCCGCTTCTTCTACCAGGTCACCAATATTTATACCTATCCGATAAATCAAGTTCTGGGGAGAATTAATTCCACGGCCTGTAATCGATATAGATCTTTCGTAAAGTGGCTTTCCATCTCTAATTGCATCTGCAACTGCAGCTGCTGTAGATGTATTATTAACCACAACTCCTACATCAAGCGGCAGCCCTCCAGCCGGAACTTCTCGACCAAGAATAGCTTCAATTAACATTTTTTCTCCACCCTGTGGATACTTTGTCTCTAAAATCTTAACTTCAATATTAGCTTCATCGTTAACCGCATCCTGCATACTCTCGATTGCTTCAGGTTTATTTTCTTCAATACCAATAAAACCTGTAGATGCACCTGCAGCTTTCATTAGAGCTTTTAAACCAAAGACAATACTCTTTGGTTTCTCCACCATTACCCGATAATCAACTGTTAGATAAGGCTCACATTCGGCTCCATTTAAAATTACGTAGTCAACACTTTTGTCATCAGGAATGGAAACTTTTACATGAGTCGGGAACATTGCTCCCCCCATACCTACTATTCCTGCCTCCCTGATGATTTTTCTGATTTGATCTGCATCAAGTTGGTCTAAATTATCATGTTTTTCTAAACCAGAGTTGAGTTTATCCTCTTCTGCTGACTCAATAACGACAGCATCAACAATATTCCCCCCTGGATCTGTTACTTTTCTAATTTCCTTAACAGTTCCAGATACAGAAGCATGAATTGGTGCACAGACAAAACTATCTCCATCTGCAATCTTCTGACCCAGATCAACCTGATCACCTTTTTTTACCAGGACTTTTAAAGGTGCTCCAATATGCTGTTTTAGAGAAATAATTACTTCCTCAGGACGTTTCGCATTTTTTAAGGGTTTATCCTTTGTTAATTCTTTGTTATACTCAGGATGGATACCCTGTTTAAAAGTCAAAGCTTTCACTATATAATTTCACCCCGATTGTGTTATTCTAGATTTAAAATCATATTAATTTTTGGGGACAGCGTTATAACCTGCTTTTTTTAAGCTCTCAAGAAGTTTTTCTGAACTAACTTTTCCTTTATCATATCTTACAATTGCATTTCCTTTATTTAAACCAACTCTAATTTCTTTAATACCATCAAATTCTCTTAAAATATCAGCAACTACTGTAAAGCAATAAAAACATTTCATTCCTTCTATTTTAATCACTAGTTCT
>JASMSZ010000025.1:0-2168 GCA_041694515.1 Halanaerobium sp. | reverse complement strand
ATCTCTTTCTGAATCTCTTCGCGATCAGATTCGCTATAAGTGTCATTTGCAGACTGAACAGCCAGTTCCCGCATCCGCTGCAGTATGGAATGGCTTTCTTTGAGTCCACCTTCTGCTGTCTGGACTAAGGAAACTGCATCCTGGGCATTCCTCTGAGCCTGACTGAGTCCATTGATTTGAGCCTTCATTTTTTCGCTAATTGCCAGCCCGGCTGCATCAAAATTGACACAGCAGGAGCCTTATAATCAAACTAATTATTAAAATGTCGAATGATAGCTAGTAACCGTATCTTTAATTCATTGTCCTCTGAATATAATTTTCTCCGAGCATGGAATGAATAATCTCATCTTTTTCCAAAATAAGCTTGACTGCAGAGTGAATATATCCGGTTTCTATAGAAACTAATTTAGCAATTAAATGAATTTCCTTTTTTATATTATAATATTTACCAATTATTATACTATCTGCACCCAGCAGTTCTCCAATTTTTTCCGATGTATCCTGTTTTAAAACTCCAGATGTCATTCGATCCTGTTCTTCTAAAACAGAATTTAAACGCTGACGTTCTAAAACTCTAATATTCTGGTCACTCTCATTAATTAAAGTTATGGTTATGTTTTCACTAATAAAGTTACTGAGCTGGGTTTTTTGATTGTTTTGATTTAAAAAATCAGCAACAGCTATTTTATAATCTTCATCTCCCGGAATTGTCATAAAAAGATCAGATGTCAACTCAGAGACTATTGTATTTACAGCATCTCCAAGGCTGTCAGCTGCTGCCGGAAGCGTTGTTAAAATTAAAATAATAACAGTCAGAAACAGTATTTTTTTATCAAATAATTTAGTCATCACTTGACCTCTATTCATCAATAACGGCTACTACATTAGCCTGTCTAAATACTTTTGTACTTTCTAATTCTTTATTTATTTTTACTGCATCTTCGTTGCTGATAACTACAACAGTACCATCTTCGCCATTAACCTCAACTGCCTCTACAATTAAAGGGGTCTCACCAACACGTGGTAATTCCGAAGCTCTTTCTATAGACGGAGCAAATCCGACCAGTCCTTTATCTACAGCTGGTTCAAAAAGTGCTTTTGTATTATCATAAACCACTGTTCCGTTTTCAGCTTCAATTCTAAACATCACCTGTGGATTTAAATTAACATTCCGGGCATCAATTACAAGTCCGGTATAATTTGTTTCTCTCGCAGCAGGCTCTGTGGCAAATTCTGTACTCTGTTCTTCGTAGAAAACACGGTTAAATTCATCAATATCTTTGCGCATTGTGACCTGATATATTCCTTCTTCCCATTTTTCGCTACCCTCTACAACATATGTACCATCAATAAATCCTTCCAGAGTCTGATTGATTTTAGAATTGGCCATTGCATTAACCACAGTTACATCTTTAGTAATATGTACTCCTTTGATATATTCCAGCATTTTGGCTCGAGCATCAACAATTGCTCCTTCTCTAGCTAAAACCTGGGCCTGAGCTGCATTAGACATATTATCTGGAGCAACTGCCATCCCAGTTGTTTCTACTGATCCTTTAAAATACTTAACCATTACATTAGAAATCAAATCTTCGTCGGCACTGACTGCAGCTGAAATTGTTAAAAGTAAGAATGCTGTAATTAATACTGCTGTTAGTAATTTTTTCATTAGTATCATCTCCTGTTTGATAGTTAAATTGTTTTTATAAATTGGCAGTAAGTTCTAAATAATCGGGTCCCAGTTCCATAATCTTTAAAGGGAATTCTTCTTCATTGTTGAAACGCTCTGCCAGTACATCTGTACTCTGCATTACATTTAGAATGTAGGAAGCTGAGTTATCAGCAAAACTGTGAAGCTTAAAACTTTTTATTCCTTCCAGTTTTTTTATTACTTTCTCCAGAGAAGTTAAGTCTCCATAGGAGGCTAAATTATTCACTTTTAACTTTAAATTTTTCTGGCCGCTGTTTAAATTAATTAACGGCATTAGTTCCTCGGTCAGTCTTACAGCGCCTGAGCTTCCGACCTTTTCTACAGCAATTTCTAAAGCTCTATTGGGATCTTCTGCATAGGCTTTTTCAGTAAATTTAATTTCCTTTAGCTTTTCTCCTGTCTGAGCACTATAAACAGAAAATGAACTTTCTACTCCCTGAATGATTAAAGGTCCAAA
>JASMSZ010000024.1:0-3843 GCA_041694515.1 Halanaerobium sp. | reverse complement strand
GCTTTTTCTGCCATTGCAGAATCAATCCGCATAATTGGAATTCTATAATTTTGATCTTCCTTTTCAAAAATTTCTCCGATAGAGGAACAGGCACTCAGCACCAGATCTGCTTCCTGTTCAACTGCTGTTTTAATATAATATCTAACTCTATCTTCTACCAGACTTAGATCGGCATTGTTATTAATCAATTCAGGCAAAATTGAATCATCAACTATATTAATTATTTCCAGAGCAGGATCTTTTTCTTTGATTAAATTCTGCAGTGACTCAACTGTAACTCGGTGTTTGTCAAGAAAGTTGTCGCATTTAGTTAAAAATTTCTTTGAATACTACTCCTGCAGAAGCTCATTTAAGAGCTCTGCTGGTTGAGATATTTTTCAACTTCAGCAGTATCCATTGGATTTAAAGTTACATATTCTGGCTGGGTCCAATCTCTAATATCCCCTGACCATCTTTCTGGATGTTCTTCTTTAGCTTTTAAATATGTTTCAGTTCTCTTTTTCATGATCTCTATATCAAGCCCATAATGTCTTTGATAGGGCGTTACTAATTTAATTCCGCTATGTAAATGCTGATGGTTATACCAGCGGACAAACTCAGCTACCCATTCTCTGGCTTCATTTAGGTCTTTAAAGCCTTTGTTAGGATAAATTGGTCTGTATTTCATTGTCTTAAATAATGACTCAGAATAGGGGTTATCATTACTTACTCTTGGTCTTGAAAATGAACTCTGTACTCCCAGCTTTTCAAGTGTTGCTAGAAATGTTGCTGCTTTCATTGGACTTCCGTTATCAGAGTGTAGTACAAGTGGTTTATCATTTGCTGCTATGCCCTGAGATAAGGCAGCTTTTCTGATCAGTCTTTTAGAGTATTCAGCGTTTTCAGTTTCCCAGACTTCATAGGCAACTATCATTCTGCTGAACATATCAACTATCAGATAGAGTTTGAAGAAACTGCCTTTAATCATTGCATTAAGCCAGGTGATATCCCAGGTCCAGACCTGATTGGGAGCAGTAGCTATGTGAGTTGGAGCTTCTCGTTTTACAGGTTCTTTAGTTTTAGCTCGATGGGTATTCATTTTTTCTTCATCTAAGACTCGATAGAAGGTTGATTCTGAAGCAATATATTCACCCTGTTCAGCAAGTTTAGGAACAATTTTAAAAGGTGGTAGATCTGCAAATTCTTTGCTATTTGAGACTTCAATTATTTCCTGTCTTTCAGCTTCAGTTAACTTGTTTTTGGGTTCTGGTCTTTCAACCAGAGGTCGCTGATCTTCTTTGACAGTACCATCTTTAGACCATCGTTGGTAGGTCCTCTGTGATATATTAAGTTCCTCACAGGCTTTAAATTTCCTGCAGCCATTGGCATGTGCTTCATCGATTAATTCTACTGCTTTTTTGCGATCTGAAATTTCAATTAGTCGTCCTCTGGGTCCCCCCAGTCGAGTAGACCGGTAAAATTTCATTACCAGTCTCTCACAGATCCATACGTGACACTCTCGCGTCATACGGCTCCTATTATCCAGTCATTGGTAATACACCAACAACCCAATGTGCAAATAAATTGGGTTTTTCTTTAGCAATTTTATTTAAAAGCTTCCTTGCTTTCATCTTTTTCGTTTTTAGTTTATCAAACTTCCTGATAACCCACATAACAAGATGATTATTCATATGATGTAATACCTTCTTTAACTCATTTTTACCATAAAGCCCATAATAATTTAACCAGCCTCTTAGTACCGCATTATATTTCTCAGCAATTTCTGCAAGAGTTATTTGTGTTTGATGCAGCAAATACCAACTTTTTATAGTTCTTCTTATATGTTTCTTTGCTTTATTGGATATTGCAGGCAAAAAACTGGTAAATGAACTGCCACTTGAGCCCTTAGCCTTTCTCGGTCTAAAAGAATAACCAAGAAAAGTAAATTCATGGAGTTTATGATTTTCTTTACGATTACTATCTTTACAGTAGATGATTTTTGTTTTTCCATCATGTATTTCTAATTTGCATTCTTTCATTCTTTCTTTGAGACAATTTAAGATAAATATTGCCTCTGCCCTTGTATTACAATGAATAATTCCATCATCTGCATATCTACACCATTTATTATTTGGGAACCTTCTTTCCATCCATTTATCGAAAGCAAAATGCAAAAATAGATTTGCAAGAAGTGGCGATATTACTCCTCCTTGAGGTGTGCCATTTTCTGTATTTTTTGTAATTATATTGTTATTACTAACAGGATTTGTTAACCACCTTTTTATATATAATATCTCCCATTTATGTCTGGCATATTTATAAACAGCTTTCAAAAGTAATTTGTGACTGATATTATCAAATAGACCTTTAATATCAAACTCCAACACCCAATCATATTTCCAGCACCTGCTTCTTGTTACTTTAATGGCATCATGTGCTGACCGATTCGGCCTATAACCATATGAATCATTAAGAAAAATTGGATCAATTATCTGTTCCATTGATAATCTTACAATCATCTGGGCAATTCTATCCTCTACTGTAGGAACACCCAGCACCCTTATTCCTCCATTTTTCTTTGGAATTTCGACTGCCTTTACTGCTTCAGGAAAATATGTTCCAGAAGACATTCTGTTCCATAGTTTATAAAGATTATTTTTGAGATTCTTTTCATATTTTTCTATTGATATTTTATCTATACCAGCTGACCCTTTCTTCTTTTTCACTGCTTTAAATGCAGTAAAAACAAGGCTTTTAGGTATATTAAATGACTTTGCTTTACTCAATTGTAGTTCCTCCCATTTTCTGGTTGACTAAATTATTCAAGCTGAATAATACAGTTTCTTCGCTAAATTTCTATTACAGAAATTTTTACACTACTACAAACTGTTCCGCCCCTATATTTTGCATTGGTACTTTCACCCTCGTAAGTTCTTTACTTGTGGCTTTTCCCTTTACATCAAAATCTTAGGTTCTCAAGTTCCTTATAAAAGCCTATAATACGGTCATGCTACCTTTATTCCGGTTATCATTCAGTCAGTAATTAGGTGGCTTCTGAATTCATCCTAAGAATGCGATCCGTTCTTAGTTTTGATAACATCTGAGGCATTTCGAAACGTCATCAGTAGTTCTTTTGCAATCATCTCCGTATTACACATCTGACAAAATCTTAAGTTTTGCCTTTTCCTTATCGCTCAGCACCATTATTTTAGTTAACAGCACCATAAGGTGATTTAAAATCAGTACCTAAATACAGATTTTGAGGGGCCTACCCTCATCTTCTATAAAGCACAGCATTTATTTAATTAAATGCTTTCATGACACACGATCGCTCGGGCCTTTTTTCTGAGCACCAGTAATGCTGCAGTTTCAGCAAGAGCTTTTTCCTTTTCACGAAGTTCTTTTTTAAGTTTTTTAGCTTTCTTTTGTTCTTTTTTTAGACTATTTTTCAGTTTTTTAGGATCTTCAAATTTATTTTCATTGGCGTTCTGACACTGCTTAATCCAGCTTTTTAGTTCTTCGAGATGGATGCCTTTTTCACGGCAGTATTTAGCAGTTTCTAATTCTGAGAGACTTGCAGTTTCTAAAACAGCCTGAAACTTATTACTAGAAGACCATTTGCTTGATTTTTTATTGCTAGTTGGATTACTCTTTATAATCTTAGATCTCCAGGTGTAGAGAGTTCCTTTTGGTATATTAGTTTCTTTAGCTAAAGCAGGTACTTTTTCAGCATTAGGTGGAGCCAGTCTTTTAAATATCGAATCTTTTAATTTTTTAGGATAAACTTTTCTTGGCATTGTAATTCTCCTTAAGTTTTATTGTCGTTACTCTATTATACACAGATTTTGTGCCTCACGACAACTA
>JASMSZ010000023.1:0-4385 GCA_041694515.1 Halanaerobium sp. | reverse complement strand
AATCTTTGAGACTTTTTGATTCAGTATCAGTATTAATATAAACCCGGGGGCTTTTAAATCCCTCAGGTTCCTTGAGAGTTACCACAATCTCTACCGGATCATCAAATAATCCTGTTTTAACAATTTTGCTGGCTATATAATAATCACCTATTTTTTCGTATTCCAGATCTTTAAGAGAAAGTTTGTCTCCATATTTGCGAGGTCTGCCTCTTTTGCCATTATGTTCTGGAGGTAAATCAAAAAAAGCTGTATCTTTGCGAACAGCACCCACAAATTCTATATTTTCAAATTCTTCAACGGTGTCAATAACGTCACCTTTGCTATACCATGAATCACAGAGTATAACAGCCTGTTTATCATCAATTAATTTGATGATATTTAAAATAAGTTCACGGGCAATAGTTAATTTGCTTTTCTCTTTTTTATAGAGTCTAAATCCCAGTGGGATACTGAGATAATTAATCTCATTCTCTCCGGTAGAAACAGGTATAGAAATTGCCAGTGCCACAAAACTATTACCCTTAAGATAACTGCTGTTGCGTCTGACATGATCAAAGAAACTCTGACAGCCTGCAAATTTATCGCCGAATTTTTCCTGCAGGGTATCATCTATAATCAGATAAATTTTTTCATCCGCCAGATTTTCAGGAATCACAGATAAAGCTATCTCAGTTGTTTTAACCATTAGATCATTGAGATTCCAGCTGCTGTAAGATAAAAAGTAATAGAGAGAATTCAGACTTCCCTTTTTATATCTGGAGATAAAATGCTTCCAGATAAATCTAATTGACTGTACCTGATCAAAACTTATGATAGAAATAATGATCCAGAAAAAACTCTAAAAACTTTTTTTGGTAAAGACAGCACGGTATTTATTTAAAATTTTTTAATTGTATGGTAGATAGTTTGTGAGTTATTTGATATAATATTCATGGCGGTTTATTCCTTTCATATTTGTTGTAGGTAACAAATATTATATCAAAAGAAGGAATAAGTCGCCAATTTTTTATCTAATTTTCTTGTAAAGTGGTGCAAGTTCATTATACAACTAAGCGAATATATAATTTTAAAAACTTGTCTTTCTCTCTATCTATTTAATCATTCAACTTCTCTTCCAGTTTAGCTATAGCTTCTTCTCCCCATTTATCAAGCAGTCCTACCTGCCATAAGAGCGTTGAGATTGTATAACGGAAACGAATTTCAAAACAGTGATTTACTGCTTTTTTT
The DNA here is from genome assembly GCA_041694515.1 of Halanaerobium sp. Taxonomy (GTDB): domain Bacteria; phylum Bacillota; class Halanaerobiia; order Halanaerobiales; family Halanaerobiaceae; genus Halanaerobium. The sequence goes on along the minus strand of JASMSZ010000023.1, from coordinate 3,158 downwards.
AACCATTCACGATTTAAGTTCTTTACATCTTTACGTTCAAAAAAGCCAAAATCGTCTAAAATAGTTTCTACACTTAAAAGATAATCTTTAAATTCCTGAATATTCTTCTTAATCTCTTCTTCAGCTGCCAGCAAATCCTCTTTTGTAATTAAATCATGCTCCCAGCGCTGATCAAGCAGTTCTAAAATACCATCTGCTTTATCCAGATATGCTTCCTTAATTTCCTTTTCTCTTGCCTGCCTGTCATGAGTAATTTCGAATTGAGAAAAGTCTGTTTCGAGTAATTTTAGATAATAATGGCTGCTGATTAAGGCTGCTGTTCCTACTTTAATTCCATGAGTAGGTACATGTTCTTTAAAAATTCCGGCATACATATCAAAAAAGTGAGAAATGTGATGTTCAGTACCGGAAGCAGGACGGGAGCTGCCAACCATCATCATCGAAACACCGGAATAAATTAAACCTTTTGTTAAAATTTCAATTCCTTCATCTTCTCTGTCAATTATCTTATCAGAGCTATTTATTAAATCATTTAATACATTATCTACTAAATCAAAGGCTTCCTGACAGAAATATTCATCAAAAATTGCTACCCCTAATTTCCATTCCAGAAGAGAAGAAACTTTTCCCAGGAGGTCTCCCAACCCGGACTGAATTAATTTCCAGGGAGCATTTTTTAAAATATTTAAATCAGCTATAATCAGTTCTGGAGGAGTTGTATTATATGTTTTTTTGACTCCATCAACTGTGATTGAGGAGACAGAAGAAGCATAGCCATCCATCGAGGGTGCAGTCGCAAAAACAGAATAAGGAAGCTGCATTTTATGAGCAGCATATGCTGTCAAATCATTTATTGATCCTGAGCCGCAGGCTAAGATATAACCATCATGCTCAATTTTTTCGATAATTTTAAAAAGCGCTCCTGGTTCTGGAACTAGATGATCATCTTCTTCTCTTTCTTTCAGCAGAATTTCAACTACCTCAAAATTAGCTGCTAATAATTTTTCTTTTAATTCTGCTCCAGCTGCCTTTTTTGTATTCTGGTCAACTACCAGATATATTTTCTGCTCTTCAGTAATTTTTTTTATAAGAGCAGCAGTTTGAGCTAAGGCATTTTCTTCAATAATTACATCGCTAATTGGAATCTGATGAACTCTTCCACAGGAACATTTTTCACCTGAAATTTTGTTGATATCCATTTTAACTTTTACCTCCCGATTTTATAAAGTTTAAATTAAAACTTTTTTCAAGCCTTAAATTATCCTGTATTATTTATAATTAACTGTTAACTGGCTATTTCCTGCATTTATAATTAAATTAACCCCAACTAATTAGTTGGGGTTAATTTAGAGGTTATTCAGTCATATTATTCTAGATTTTCTACAGCTGCTCTTTCAATTGGCAGACCAGCCTTATATCTTTCCATAAATTCTTCAAAGCCTTTAACATCTTCCTGATCAGGTTTAACAATTTTTTCATTCTGGTTTTTGAATATTTCCTGATTAAGAAATTCTTCCAGACTCTGCCCTTCTTCTTTATTTAAGTGATAAGATGCCAGTAAAGCAATTCCCCAGGCACCACCTTCACCAGCAGTTTCCATTACTGATACCGGTGCATTAACAGCTGCTGCCATCAATTTTTGAGCAACTCCTTCTGTTTTAAATAAGCCTCCATGTCCCAGCATTTTATCCAGTTTAACATTTTCTTCTTTCAGTAAAATATCCATTCCAATTTTCATGGCCCCTAAAGCACTCTGTAAGTTAACCCGCATAAAATTTGCCAGATTAAAATCAGCGTCAGAAGTCATGGTAAATAAAGGACGTCCTTCTTCAAAACCAGTAATATGTTCTCCAGAAAGATAGCCATAACTTAAAAGACCGCCGCAGTCCTTTTCTCCTGCCAGAGCTTTATTGTATAAAGTCTCATAGAGGTTATCCATTTCCACCTCAAAACCAAGCGCTTCCACAGCTTCTTTAAAGACATTAATCCACTTATCTAAGTTTGAAGAACAATTATTAGAATGAGCCATTGCAACCAGCTTGCCGGTTGGGGTCATTACCAGATCCAATTCCGGATGCGGCTGGCTTAATGCGTCTTCCAGAACAACCATCGCAAAAACTGAAGTTCCTGCAGATACATTACCTGTTCTTTCGGCTACACTATTAGTTGCGACCATCCCGGTTTCAGCATCGCCCTCAGGTGGACACATTAAACTGCCAGCTTCTAAAGTTCCAGATGGATCTAAAAGTTTAGCTCCTGCTTCTGTTAGTTGACCTGCATCTTCTCCGGCTAATAAAGGCTCAGGGAGAAGTGACTCTACATCCCAGGGAAGATCATAATCTGAAACAAGGTCATTAAACTGATTGATCATTGTTTGATTATAATTATTAGTTTTAAGATCTACCGGAAACATTCCAGAAGCTTCTCCAATTCCAATTACCTTTTCTCCTGATAACTTCCAGTGAATAAAACCTTCTAAGGTTGTAAGGAAATCTATATCAGAAACATGTTCTTCTTCATTATTTACCGCGTGGTAAAGGTGGGCAATACTCCAGCGCTGCGGAATCGGATGACCAAAAGTCTCGGTCAATTTTCTACTTGCATCCTCTGTAAAGTTATTGCGCCAGGTTCTAAAAGGAACCAGCAGTTCTCCCTTTTGATTAAAAGGCATATAACCGTGCATCATAGCACTAAAACCTATTGATGCAATATTTTTTATTGTTAATCCGTATTCTGCTTCTACATTTTGAGCCATATTTTTATAACTATCCTGCAGACCATTCCAGACTGCATCTAAACTATAGGTCCAGATTCCATCAACATAATCATTTTCCCAGCTGTGGCTGCCGGAAGCAATAATTTCGTTATCAGCACCATTAAGTAAAACTGATTTAATTCTGGTTGAACCAAATTCTATTCCTAAAACAGTGTTCCCCTTTTCAATAGCTGTCTTATTCTTAGCTGTAGTCATAAAAAAACCTCCATCTAAATATTTTCAATTATTCCTGCCCGTAATAGGCATCTTTACCGTGCTTTCTTAAAAAATGTTTATCAAGTAAAACCTGATCAATCGGCTCTAAATCAGAATTCAAATTAACTGCTCTGTAGGCCATTTTTGCAACTTCTTCCATTACCACAGCATTATGGACTGCATTAGC
>JASMSZ010000022.1:0-1324 GCA_041694515.1 Halanaerobium sp. | reverse complement strand
AATTCTTTTAACTACACCTTCTGTCAAATTTCCACTGCGCTGATCCTTTTTCTGCACAACTTTAACCTTTAAACCTTTTTTGATATTGGATCTCTTCTTTCCATCCATGATATCACCCCCATTTATTTGTACCAGGTACCGAAATCAATTTCGTGTACCGGGTTTAAATGAAATAAATTACAATGTTTTAAACAAACGATCAAGCTGTACAACATATTTTGAAAATACTTCTTCCTTAATGCAGTAGCAGACACGTGGACCATCAATTCTACCTTCTATCCAGCCGGTTTCTTTTAAAATCTTAAGGTGCTGAGAGACCGTAGACTGAGCAATAGGCAGCTGATCAACAATACTGCTGACCATACACTGATTGTCTGAAGGCAGTTCGGCCAGTATTTTAATTATTCTGAGACGATGTGGATGGCTCAGACCCCGCGCCAGTTGAGCCAGCTGATCAAAATTTTGATCCTTATTATTTTCTTTCTTTATCTCTTCTTTCATAGTAATCACTCCAGGCTTTTAGGACATTACAGTAACTAATTGTACATTAAAATTAATGTTTTTTAAAGAATATGAATAAAAGAACTGTTACCTAATTAAATTTACAGTAGCTTTGGTCATTTTACTTTTCTGCTCTGATATAGGCAGAATAGATGTAATTATTAATATCAATTCCAGAAATCCAGTCTTCAACTATTTGATCACTCTGACTTTTTCTTTCCACCTCAATTTTTTTAAATTCCAGCTTTTCTAAAATTGAAAGTAAGCTTTCTTTTTCTATACTTCCTGTGACACAGCTGCTGTAATTATCCAAATTGGACTTGATCGCTTCCGGAAATTCTTCTGCTTTTAGTATATCAGAGATAGCAAGTCTGCCTCCATTTTTTAAAACTCTTTTTGCTTCAGCAAATACTTTTTCTTTAGCAGGGGATAAATTTATTACACAATTGGAAATGATAATATCCACACTATTACTTTCTAAAGGGAGATCTTCGATTTCCCCTAAAATAAATTCTACATTATTAATCTCATTTTTTTGTGCATTTTCTCTTGCCTTTTCGATCATGGCTTCTGTCATATCAATACCAATCACCTTACCGTTTGAGCCTACTTTTTTGGCAGCTAAAAAGACATCAAAACCAGCTCCACAGCCTAAATCAAGAACTGTCTCCCCTTCTTTTAAATCTGCAATTGCTCCCGGATTACCACAGCCAAGACCATAATTTGCTTCTGCAAAAGCTGAATCTAATTCTTCTTTATTGTAATCCATTTTTTCAGCCAGTTCTTTTGCTTTAGCTTCTTCTTTTTGTGAACTCCCACAGCA
>JASMSZ010000021.1:0-31733 GCA_041694515.1 Halanaerobium sp. | reverse complement strand
ATAGATAGTTCAAAAGGATTTAAAAATAATGAAATAGAAATAGAAGCTATAAAATCCTATCATGATAGTCATCAGGGAGAAGATAGAGGTGAAAATTTAATATATTTAATTCAGTTAGAAGATAAAAAAATCTGTCATTTAGGTGATTTAGGACATGATTTGGATAATAAAATCATAAATAAGCTTAAAAACATTGACCTTTTATTGATACCTGTCGGAGGAAACTATACTATAGATGCTGAAATGGCATATAGATTAGCTGAAAAAATTAATGCTAAATTAACTATTCCAATGCATTTTAAAACTGACATATTGGACTTTCCTATCACCGGAGTAAATAAATTCACAGATAAATATGATAAAACTGAGGTTGAATTTGCCAATAAATCTGAAATAAATACTGAAAAGATAAAAAATAAAAAAGTAATAGTACTTGATTATAATTAAATTTCAAAATTGGTAAATGATTGAATGATGTCAATTTAATCACCTCCAACTATTTTTAATAACGACCACCTTTAATGAGGTGGTCGTTATTATTTTTTACCTTATTCTGGTTTTAAATTAATCCTGATATCTACTCTTTCCTCCAGCCAGTTTAAAATATCATTGATCACTGTTTCTTTTTCTTCCGAATTCAATATTTCATGGTAGAGTTCAGGGTAGGTTTTTAGACTCTTATCCTCAGAAGCAATTAGATCATAGAACTTTTCCGAACAGCTTGGGTCAACTATCTTATCTCCCTCACCATGCAGGATTAAGACTGGATAATTATACTGATCAAGGTTGTCAACCAGCCAGGGTATTCCTTCGTCTATAAAAACAACTTTAACCAGTTTTAAAGTAGTAAATTCTGAAACATAAGGATCTTTTTTATAATCATCAACAACATATTCTGACCTCGAAACAAATTTACCGAGTTCATTGGGAAGTTTCATCTCCGGATTATCTTCGAGGCTTAGTTCTTCTAATTCGCTAAAGGAATCCAGCTTATTGGTAGCAGCAGCACTTAAGATCTGCCCATCTAGTTTATCCGGATACTTAATCCCATAACCGGCAGTAATAAAACCACCCATGCTGTGACCTAACATAAAGATCGGCAGCTCAGGATTTTCATTTTTGACCAATTCATAAACAGTGTCCGCATCATCCAAATAGGTATTAAAGTCTTCAATATAGGACTGAGCTCCATCAGATCTACCGTGGCCGCGATTATCAAAGCGATAAACCGAAAAACCTTCTCCATTCAACCTGCCGGCAAAATAATCATAGCGTCCCTGATGCCCATTTAAACCGTGAACAATGATTACTACAGCCTGAGGATCATCAACTAGATCCCGGCGCAGAAAAAGCTTCTTCGAATCAAAGGTCTCAATGAATTGACTATTATGCATTATAAAACCTCCCTATAATATTTTATCATCTTCTATTATTAATATTATTCATTTAAAAGAAAACTCCTTTAATTTTCAATCTTTAAAGTCTGCATAAATTTATTAAATACACTTCTTCCCTCCTGATCATAATCTTCCTTATCATTTTACTTCATTTTTTGATATAATCTGTCAGTATCTTCTTTAGTACAGAGCTCAGTTCCCGAAGTCATTACTGCTGCTGATCCAGCTGCTAGTCCGTAATGAAATGAATTTTCTAAACTTTCTCCACGGGCTAAGCTCAAAACTATACCTGCAACCATGCTGTCTCCTGCTCCTACCTTGCTTTTAATGGGAACAGTAGGCGGCCGTTTGAACTCTGCCTGCTCACCATGAACTAAAAGGGCTCCTCCAGCTCCAATAGAAATCACAATCGCCTGACAACATTTATCTTTGATAAAATTTAAAGCTGCCTCTTTGATCTGATCTTCATCTTTTAATTCTCTGCCGACAAGATCCTGAAATTCGCCCAGATTTGGTTTAATTAAATATACACTTTCTTTAATTACTGCTTTTAAGGGGGAGCCGGAAACATCAACTATTACTTTTGCCTTTCTTTTTTTTGCAAAAGCAGCCATTTCTGTATAAATATCAGTGCTTACTCCCTGAGGAATACTGCCGCTGATTACAAAATAATCAGGAAAAGGATCAAGCTCAGTCATTATCTTAAAAATTTTATCATATTCCTGCTCAGTAATTTTAGGTCCGGGCATTCCAAATCTGTACTGCAGATTTGAGGCTTTTTCACTGATAATTAAATTTTCTCTGCTTTCTGCCTCAATTTTTATCGCTTTTTTATTTAAATTTTCTTCTGCCAGAAGTTTATCCAGTTTTTTACCGGTAAAGCCTCCTGATGTATAAAGAAGTAAGGAACTTCCTCCCAGTTTTTTGATGGCTCTGGAGACATTAATTCCACCACCACCGGGTTCGAATATTGGTGGATCACAGTAAAGCTTATCTTCTGCTTTGACATGGTCAACACTGGAACTCTTATCAATGGTCGGATTTAAAGTAAAGGTTGCTATTGTATTCATCTTAAGCTCCTTTCTTATTCTATGTTTTTAAACAACAGATGAATATTTAATTACTATTCTCTTCACTACCTTCTCCATGGGCATAACGGCTGGCTGCTGCTGAAGCAACTCCGGCAACTAAATCATCTAAAAAGGTATTAACCTTTCCATCCTGTTTTGTATCTAATTTCTTAATGATCCCAGTTTTTTCTTTGTCTAAATAACCGTAACTAGTTAGACCGATTGTTCCATATAAATTTACAATTGAAAGCGGCAAAATCTCGTCAATACCATAAAGTCCCTCATCTCGATCTATAATGCTCTGAATGGGCTCCGGCAGCATTTTCTTTTCAGCCAGCTCATCAATTGCAACCCCGGTTAAAATTGCATGGGCCACCTCTCTTTTTTTTAAAACATGATTTACATTTTTAATACATTCATCCAGCTTAATCTCCGGATTATATGGCTCCTGCAGTTTTTTAACGAGTTCTGCAATATCCTCAATTGTAACTCCTCTCATATTTAAAACTTCCACTGATTTATCATATAATTCCTGCATCGACTCATTCATCATAACACCCCTCATTAATTTAATTTTATCTATTAAACAAATTTTTTCTAATTAACTCTTTAAAACTATTATACAGTTTTAAATTACTGCTGACAACAAAGATGAAATGAACAAAATGTCCTTCGGACAATCTGTAATATAGTAAGGTTAAATTTTGTTGATAGCGGAAATTATGAAACTATAAATATTATCCACAACAAACCATCAGGTATAATTTCCTAGCTAATAAAAAAGTTCTTCCCGCTGCGAGAAGAACTTTTAGTTGGCAGTAAAATACTAACATAGATCTCTGCTTTTTAATTATTTAATTTTTCTAATCCAGCCCTCTGGAGCCTCAATTACTCCAAGCTGCATCTGAGTTAAAGTTTCATAGAGTTCTTTAATAACCGGACCAACCTTATTCATTCCATTAGAAAATTCTATCTCCTGCTCACCATTAACAATTTTTCCAATCGGTGAAATAACTGCTGCAGTCCCACAGAGTCCAGCTTCTGTGAAATTTTCTAGCTCATCAAATTCAATTCTTCTTTCAATAACTTCTAAATCTAAGTAATTTTCAGCCAGATAAATAATTGATCTTTTGGTAATTGAAGGTAAAATCGAATTAGATTTTGGAGTTACCAGCTTCTTATCATCTGTAATTAAAATAATATTAGCGCCTCCACTTTCTTCAATATAGCTTCTGGTAGCAGCATCTAAAAATAGATTTTCATCAAAACCATCTTCATGAGCTTTAACTGTTGTATTTAAACTCATTGCATAGTTTAAACCAGCTTTTAGATGGCCGGTTCCCCGAGGTGCTGCTCGATCATATTCACTAACGGTTAGAGTTATTGGTTTTGCTCCCCCCTTAAAATAAGGTCCAACCGGAGTTGAATAAAGTCTAAACTGGTATTCTTCAGCAGGGTTAATACCAATTACTGGGGTTAAAGCAAAGATATAAGGTCTTAAATAAAGGGAAGCTCCTGTTCCATATGGTGGTACCCAGTCCTGATTGGCTTCTACCACCTGATCTACTGCTTCTAAAAATCTCTCTTTTGGAAAGGGGGGGATTCTTAAGCCTTCAGCTGATTGAACCATCCTTTCTGCATTTAAATCCGGCCTGAATGTAACTATACTGCCGTCCTTAGCTGTATAAGCTTTTAAACCTTCAAATACCTGCTGACAGTACTGTAAAACCCCTGCACTTTCGTTGATTACTATATTAGGGTCAGAAATCAACTGGCCCTCACCCCAGCTGCCGTCCTCATAATTTGCTATGTATCTCTTGTCTGTTTCATGATACTGAAATCCTATGTTTTCCCAATCTAGATTTTTTTTAGTCATCTGCTATCTACTCCCTACTTTTTATTTTTATAAACTAAAATGTTATTATTATCATACCATTTTATTAACTATTATTGCAAAAAAAGAGACCAATTTTTGGCCTTTTATATTTTAGGAAACATAATCTTTATTTTTCTGCACCTTTCTCAACTTTTTACCTGCTTTTAAAAATTCACTTAAATAATCTCCAACTACTTCTAGATGCTGCTTTTCTTTTACTAGATCATCAATCAATTCTTTTATTTTTTCAAGTGAATCTATATTATTTAACGAAAGCTTAGCTACCAACTTTTTATCAACTAGCAGTTTGCTGCAGTTAATAAATCTAATTATGTCTTCCTCAGTAATTTGATTAGGATGACTGCCTTCAAGTTCTAGACATCTCCTAGCTGAAGCAATCTCTTCCAAGCTGTACTTTTCTCGCAAAATGATAGCTGTTAAAATCTCAGCACTTACAATATCCGGATATAATGCAGTTCCGGAATCAACTTTAATGCGAGAAATTACACCCTTTCTAATCCAGTCCTGCAGAGTCAAATCCATATAAATAACCGGTAGTTCCTCTCCAATAACTTCTTCAACTAAATTTCTAGCACTGCTTAAGGAAATCATTTTTACCCAATCCTTTCCTGTGCTCTTAACACGGGTTGAGAAGATTATTTTATGTTGTCTACATCTCTAAAAAAATCCTTCAAATAATGCTCTGTAATTCTCCATTTTCTAGCAACCTTTTTGGCCTTTAACTCTCTTTGATTGATTAGTTTCAAAACAGAATCTCTGGAGATTTTTAGCATATCAGCTACTTCGTCTGTTGTATAAACCTTCATCTAAATCTCTCCTTTCTCTGTAATTAAATTATATCACACTCTTCTGTCTTTTTCAACTTTGAATACCTTTTGAATATACTTTGAAATAGTTTTAGAATTGTTTTGAACTTATTTAAATTTTGATTTAAATATTTAATTTATTATATAATTCTAGATATTAAAAATTAGACATTTTTAATAAAAACAAAATGTCCTTCGTGTAATACAGTAAGGTTAAATTTTGTTGATAGCGGAAATTATGAAACTATAAATATTATCCCCAACAAACCATCAGGTATAATTTCCTGGTATTATATAATGTTGATAGATAAGAAAAAAGTATATGATATAATTAAGAAAAATTTTACTTTTTTAATAATCTTTACATTATTAATTAAAATAGGGAGGAACTTATCCGAAATTATGGGCACCAATAGGTGGAATCTACAGGATGCTAATGGCAAATATATAATTCGCTCCCTGGCAGAAACAGCCAAAAATGGTGGTAGTTTTGTTAATTATATTTATGCTAACCCAGAGAGACCGGTGAACCCAAAAATAAAATAAGTTATGTAGCTCCAATTGCAGGTACAGACTATTTTATAGGTGCTGGTACTTATGAGGGAATAATTAATAGTCAGGTAAATGGAGTAAAAAATGAATTGGCAGCTATTATTGGAGAGATGTCTACTGTCCTAATTATTTTCTTATTAATCGCTGTAATAATTTTTACTCTTATCATTTTCTTCATTTCACGTTATATTTCAAAAAACATTAATCAGGTTTTAACTGGAATGAATAAAATGGCTGCAGGAGATTTGACTTACAGAATGAATATAGACAGTAATGATGAAATCGGAAAATTAGCTCAGGCTTATAACAAAACCGCTGAATCACAGAAAGAAATGATCGCTGAGATCCCCAGATGGAAGTTAGTGAATTAAGTGCTCAAAGTGAAGAACTAGCAGCATCTGGTCAGGAAGTAGAAAGAGCTGCCGAACAGGTTGGTGGAGCTATTGAAAATGTTGCTTCTGGAGCTGAAGAACAATCGGCACAAATTTCTGAAACAAGTAAAAATGTTAGTCAGTTGATTAACCAAATTGAAACAACTCGCAAAAAATCTAAAGATATGGACCAATCTTCAGCTCAGGTTATTGAAAATGTTAAAATAGGAGCTGGTGTTAATAATGCAGTTCAAAAAGTGGATGGAACCGAAAATGTTGATAATATGATTTCTAAATTCAATGGTGAATAAATTAATTATTTATATAATTTATTCACCATTGTTAAAATAATACTTTAAAATCTTAACAACTTAAATCCCCGGTCAAATTTACCGGGTGATTTTTAGATTACTAGCTTTATTAAACAAGTAATTATATACTGTTATCTTCCAGTCTGGCAAAAAGAATATTATTTTCCAGATGTATATGCTGGAATAAATCTGCCTCTAAATCCTGAAGTAATTGATAGGTTAACTTAAATGAATTACAGGCATCTTCAGGTAGTCGATAATCATCAGTAATTTCTCTCAGTTCTTTGATAATATCTCCAGCTGTATCATGTTCAGCTTCCAGTTCCATAATTCCATTTAGAGTTTCTCTGTGGTCAGCATTTTCTTTTGCCTGAGAATATTCTTTAATTAAAGGAAAGATTTCCTCTTCCTCTTTGATTAAGTGCTCTTCCAGTTCCATTTTTAAGATATTAAAAAGTCGATGTATCTTTTTTAATACTTCACCGTGGTTTTTACGATGAGCCCGCAAAACTTTAGTTGTAAGTTCTGAAAGCCTTGGCAGTGTCTGCTGTAAAAAAGCGTGGTGATTATCTACAATATATTCAATTAACTGGGACTGCGATAAATTTTTGGGGTCCTCAATTTCTGAATAATAATCCTTTTTCTCAGAATAATTTTCATTTATTTCTTTGAGTATTGATTCTGCTTTTGCACTTTCATTTAAATCTTCTTTTACTGCCTCTTTTAACTTTCTATTCCCCCCACAGCAAAAGTCAATTTTATTTTTCTTAAAAATCTCTGCCGCTCCTGGAAATTCTGTCACTATATTCCCAACTGAATCATCTAATTTAAACATTTTTTACACCTCATATCGTATTTATATTTAACAAAATACTTTCTGGTCATTTATATTTAGTTTATTAATATTTTCAAATTTAATTATTGATTTCTGCCTCAGAAGTAAAACCACAGTAGCCAATCTGATCACTCTAAGCTTTAATTTCTTCCCATTTGCCCTCTTCAATTACATCTTTTGCTGTCGGATATAAAATGTTATTTTCTTTAAAAATATGGTCTCTTAAAGTCACAACTACATATTCTGTATACTCTTTAAGTTCTGTTCTAAACTTTTCAAAATCAATTTCTCCTGCCTTCTCGGCCAGTTCATTAATTTTTTCTTTATGTGGCCAGAGATCATCGTGCTCCATCCTCATAATTCTGGTTGGTCCTGTTACACCACTTTTATCTACTTCCGGGAAAAGTGTTTCTTCTTCTCTGGTGTGGTGTTTTTCTGTATCCAATAATTTTGCACTCAATTCTTTTAATTCCTTAAAAACAGGATTGTCAGCTTCATAAAATTCTAAATCCTGAATTTCTGAATTTACTTCATCCAGTCGATCCAGTATTTTTAATATTTCTTCATGCTCAGCTATTAAGGTACTCAACGGATGTCCTACGGGTACATTAGTTTTCAGTTTTTCCAATTCCTCGGCCATTGCTTCAATGTGAGCAGTACATAAATGTCTGAGTTCTGTTTCTTCCAGACCATCATTTATTACAGGACAGTACTATGACATATATCACAAGTTTTTAGATAAAAAAAGACCTGCCCCAGAATGCAGACAGATCTTTTTAATATATTATCAACAGCATTACAGCTGTTATTTTACATTTTTATCCAGGTACCGGGTACCTAGAAATATCTTACTCACCAGCCATGATAGCTGTAACATCCTCTTTAACATCACCGGTTGGCTTAATATCAAACTTATCTACTAATACATTAAGCACATTTTCGGAAACAAATGCCGGCAGTGTGGGTCCAAGACGAATTCCCTTGACCCCGAGAGATAGGAGTGCAAGTAATACTGCTACAGCTTTCTGCTCATACCAGGCAATATCATAAGAGATTGGCAGATCATTAATATCATCTACACCCATAGCTTCTTTTAACTGTAAAGCAATATAAGCTAAGGAATAAGAGTCATTACACTGACCTGCATCTAATACTCTTGGGATTCCACCAATATCTCCCAGGTCAAGCTTGTTATAGCGATACTTAGCACAACCAGCTGTTAGAATTACTGCATCTTCTGGTAATTCTTTAGCTACATCTGTAAAGTACTCTCTATTTTTAAAGCGTCCATCACAACCACCCATTACTACAAAGCGGCCGATATCTCCATTTTCTACAGCTTCAATTACTTTATCAGCAACACTCATAACTGTATTACGAGCATAACCACCAGGGATTGTACCTTCTTCTATTTGAACTGGAGAATCACAGGTTTTAGCCAATTCAATAATTTCGGAGAAGTCTTTGCTTTCCCCTTCGTTACGATCGGAAATATGTGTAACTTCTGGATATCCTGCCATACCTGTTGTAAAGATTCGATCTTTATAGGAATCTTTAACAGGAGTAATACAGTTTGTTGTCATTAAAATTGGACCATTAAATGACTCAAACTCTTCATCCTGGTGCCACCATGAGTTACCATAGTTACCAACAAAGTGATCATACTTTTTAAAAGCCGGATAGGAATTAGCAGGTAACATTTCACTGTGAGTATAAACATCTACTCCAGTACCTTCTGTCTGTTCAAGTAGTTCTTCCATATCTTTTAAGTCATGACCACTGATTAAAATACCAGGATTATCACTTACACCGATATTTACATCAGTTGGCTCTGGGTGACCATAAGTAGAAGTATTAGCTTCATCTAGAAGAGCCATTGTTTCTACTGCCATCTCACCGGTTTCCATAACCAGACCTACCAGATCATCAACACTTAAATTATCATCTGTAGTAGCAGCCAGACACTTTTGAGTAAATCTATCAATTTCTTCTTTGTGCTTACCTAAAACTCTAGCATGGTCACCGTAAGCTGCAATACCTTTAAGTCCATATGTAGCAAGTTCACGTAAAGATCTTACATCAACATCTTCAGTTTCAAGAACACCAACATCTGTACCTTTATCATAATAGTCACTTACATCATCACTATACCAGGCTGCATGTTCAGGTAGATCTCCACTGAATTCTTCACCGTGATTTTCTTCATATACTTTTTCGAATTTAGCCTGAACTTCATCTCTAAGTTCAAAAGCTTCTTCAATTAAATCTTCAAATCTTTCAGAATCAAAGTTAGCATTAGTAATTGTAGCAAATAAACCTTCCATAATGAATGGAGCAGTTTTATCGGAAAGATCAAGACCTTCTTCTTTGGCTTTTTCTGCATAAACAGAAATTCCTTTAAGTACAAATACTAATAAATCCTGTAAGTTTGCAACATCTGCATCTTTACCACAGACACCCCGTACTGTACAGCCTTCATTTTTTGCTGTTTCCTGACACTGATAACAAAACATGGACATAATTATTCCTCCTTTAGAAATAAGTAGCTGCTGCAGATTTTATTTGTTTATTAACTGCAGTTTAAATTAAATTTTAAAGTATAAGTTCTTCACTCAATTATTATTATATAACAATTTAACTTTTCTTCTATGATTTATATCACATAAGAAATCAAAAAAACACCTGCAGTCAGAATTGCTTTAGCTTACACTTACAATTATATATCCAACTGAGACTTAACATTTAACCGTCTCCATTGCAGAAACAGACAAGTTCAGCAAAACATAACATTATCATGCAAAATCTATTATAAACTCCGACTACAGGTGTTGTTGAAATATATTTAATTAATTTTACTTACAATTCTTAGTAATCCTCCAGGTGATACCATTCGGCATCTTCCAGCCAGGTATTAGGACGATCTACCATTTCAGTAATATTATCCATTATCTTTTCATGCTTTTTTTCCTCTTGTGCCAGGCGATTAAAAGTCTTTTTAACTACTTCTGAATCTGATTCTTCAGCTTTTTCTGTATAAAATTCATAACTCTTTCTTTCTAAATCAATAGCCTTTTTGTAAACATCTACCTGCTCTTCAGGCATAATATCATCACCAGTAGGCATGTTATCAGCAATTTTATCAAATGCTTCTTTAGCTTTAGGTAAAATTCCAGACTCTACTTCACCAACCTCTTTATTTTCTTTTAACTGGCGTACAATATTTTCATGTTTTTTCTCTTCCTCAGCTAACTCCAAAAATACGCTCTTTAACTCTTCATGACTGGTATTAGCAGCACAATCTTTGTAAAATTTCTGGTTTTCGATTTCAAAATCAATTGCAAAATCATAAATATTCATTATAACAGCCTCCTTAAATTTTGATGTCAACATAATTTTCAGATTCATAATTATTTCATATTTACTTATTTAATAAATAATTTTACTTAAACTCATCAATTAAATGTTTTAAATCTTCCACCTTTACCTCACGATCAACTAAGGCCTTATCCTTTAAATAAGGTATTCTATCCCTAAAGGTAGGTTTTTCTTCTCTGTAAATGATTCCAATAGGAATTTCATCTCCAAATTCTTGAGCCACCTTCACTGCTGCTTCATAATCAGTTGGATCATGGTCCTCTAATTTATAGACCCGCTTATTGTACCACTGATAGGTATTAATTTTATTAAAAGACACACAGGGCTGAAAGATATCAATCAACGCATACCCCTTATGTTTTTTAGCTTCTCTTATCATTTCTTTAAGATGGTCGCGGTCTCCAACAGTACTTCTAGCCACAAAACTTGCCTTCATCCCAACTGCAAAACGAACAGGATTAAGCGGTTCCGCATTTACTCCATGAGTCTGAACTGGGGTTCTGAGCTCTTCCACACTTGTTGGTGAAGCCTGACCTTTAGTTAAACCATAAATCTGATTATCATGAACCAGGTGAATAATATCAGGATTACGTCTTATGTTATGCAGAATATGGTTTCCACCTTCACCATAACTGCAGCCATCTCCAGATTCAACAATTACTGTCATTTCCGGATTGGCAACCCGCATTCCAATCGCAGGTGGTAGAGAACGTCCATGCAGTCCATTAAAACCATTAACTTTAATATAATGAGGCATCTTTGCTGCCTGTCCAATTCCAGTATACATTGTAACTTCCTCTGGCTTTAAATCCATGTCAGCTAAAGCATCTGCTAAAGCTGTTCTTAAAGGAAAGTTACCACAACCTGGGCACCAGGCAGTTTCTCGATCAGCTTGATAAAGATTTTTATCTACCATTATTTACTCACCTCTTCTTTAAATCTTCTATAGATTTCTCGGCCAGAAAATGGTCGGCCATCATCTTTTAAGATATTAAAATCTGCTTTGATTCCTGCTGCACTTCTAACTAATCTATCAAATTGTGCACCAGCATTATTTTCTACAAATACCAGTTTAGCATCCTTCTCTGCTATTTCTTCTAAAGTTTTAGTTGGCAGCGGCCAGACATCATTAAACGCCAGCTGTCCAACTTCATATTCATCAGAGAGTATCTCTCTAGCTTCTCTGAGTGGGCCAGCAGTTGAACCCCAGCCTACTAAGATATAATCAGGTGCTTCAGGACCGGTATAATCTGGCTCCAGCAGATCTTCTGACTTTAATTTTTCCATTTTTTTATTTCTTTTGGCAACCATCTTATTTCTGGTTTCTGCATCCTCAACAATATGAGCATATTCATCATGTTCATCACTATCCAGGAGTACAATGTTATCTTTAAGCTGTCCTGGATAAGCTCGAGGAGAAATTCCGTTTTCAGTATACTTGTAACGTTTATACTCTCCCTCTACTTCTGCAGGATCAACTAAATGTCTTTCGATTTTCATTTCAGATGTATCTATTTCTTTGATAGTCTTTGAGCCATCACCCATAAATTGATCGGAAAGAATAATAACCGGAATCTGATATTTATCAGCCAGATTAAAAGCTCTAAATGTCTGATAAACAGCATCTTCCTGGTCTTTAGGAGCTAAAACCATCAGCGGGAACTCATCCTGAGCAATATTAACTGCAAATAATAAATCTCCCTGACCGGTTCTAGTCGGTAAACCTGTAGCAGGTCCTGGACGCTGCACATCCGCGATTACGATCGGTGTTTCTGTAATCCCGGCCAGGCCAACTCCCTCAGCCATTAAAGCAAGTCCACCACCTGAGGTACCAGTCATCGATCTCATACCGGCATAAGAACCACCAAGTGCCATATTAATAGAAGCAATCTCATCTTCAGACTGTTCTACTACTATGCCCAATTCTTCCTGTTTACCGGCAACATAATGTAAAATTCCTGTAGAAGGTGACATTGGGTAGGCAGTATAATAACTCAAACCTGCCAGTAAAGCCCCTAACCCAACAGCACTATTACCGTCAATCACCATATTCTCTTCTTTTTTACCGAGGTCTTTAAGATTATATGATTGTTCTACTGCTTCAAAACCTTTTTTTAATAAATCTAAGTTATCATTAACTACTGCTTCTTTTTTAGCAAAATGTTCTTTAACAGCTTCTTCAGCCTGATCTGTAGGCAGGCCCATAATCTTGAAAGCAGCACCAACGAAGACTGTATTAACTGCACGGGGGTTAACCTCTTTAGCTATTCCGGTTGCATTAAGGTATACCATCTCATCTTTATCAGATTCAACCTCAGATAAGATGGTTCCATCCTCATTCATTTCGGGACGATGAATTTCCACACTTTCTTCATTTAAAGCTAATAATAAATCTATGCCTTCATCAGGACCTTCAAGCTTCTGGTCACTTATTCTAATCTGCATAAAGTTATGTCCACCTCTTACCCGAGACATATAATCTTTAGTGCTGAATAAGTAATAACCGTGGCGGGAAAAAGTTTTAGTCAGCATTGCTTCTACTGTTTTTAAACCCTGTCCTGCCTCTCCAGCAATTACAATATTAAAATCCAATCTTATTACCTCCTTTTCCAGTTTTAAAAATTTCCTTTAATTTTCGCATAAATAGAGTATTTCTCTTTCTAATATATATTATTCAAGAGACAGCTGGTAAATCCTGCTTCAGAATGGAAATATTTTGGCCTGATTAGCTAAAGATTTAGATTACTCTAATAGTAATAATGATTATCATTGTTGGAATAAAAAGGCTCCCAGCTAAATATATTTTAACTGAAAGCCATCTGAATTTTCTCGTATTATTTTTTAAAATTAATATAAACTTTTGTTTAATTATTTATTCACTTCAATATATTATTAAAGCTCAAAATCAGGTGGGCGTTCTTTACTAATTCCAAAGTAATAATCAATTGCTTTGATTATTCTCTCCACTGCTCTCCCATCCCCATAGGGATTAACTGCTGCAGCCCGTCTTTGATATTCTTCTGCATCTGTTAATAATTTTAAACTTTCTTTAAAAATTGCCTCTGCACTTGTTCCAACTTTGAGTACTGTACCTGCTTCAACAGCCTCTGGTCTTTCGGTTGTATCTCTTAAAACCAACACAGGTTTTCCCAGAGAGGGAGCTTCTTCCTGAATTCCACCCGAATCAGTTAAGACCAGATCAGCTCTGGCCATTAAATTTGCAAAGGGCAGATAATCAAGAGGTTCAATTAAATGAATTTGTTGGTTCCCGGCCAGCATTTTTTTGCTTAATTCCCTGATCACAGGATTTAAATGAACGGGAAAAACAACTTCTAAATTTTTAATCTTTTCAGTCAGCTGCTGAACTGCCTTAAAAATATTTTTCATCGGCTCACCTAGATTTTCTCGGCGGTGAGCGGTCAGCAAAATAACTTTTTTATTCTCAAAGTCTAGATTTTTTAGCAGTTCATTTTCAAATTTATAATTCTGATCAACTACAGAAAGCAGAGCATCAATAACTGTATTCCCAGTCACAAATATTTTTTCAGCTGCTTTATTTTCCAGCAAAAGATTTTTTTTAGCTTTTTTTGTGGGGGCAAAATTTAAATCAGCCAGTACACCTGTCAGCTGTCTATTCATTTCTTCGGGAAAAGGTGAATATTTATTGTGAGTTCTCAATCCTGCCTCCACATGGGCTATCTCTATCTGATGATAAAAGGAGGTTAAGGCTCCAATAAAAGTGGAAGAAGTATCTCCATGAACCAGTAAAAGTTCAGGCTTTTCGTCTTCCAGAATTCCATCCAATTTAGTGATTATTCTGGCTGAAAGACCACTTAAAGACTGCCTGTCTTTCATAATATCCAGGTCATAATCAGCTCTGATCTGAAAAAGTTCCATAACCTGATCCAGCATTTCTCTATGCTGGGCTGTCACTGTAATAAGCAGCTTATAATTTTCATTTTTCTGCAGAGCTTTTAATAAAGGTGCCATTTTAATAGCTTCCGGTCTGGTGCCAAAAACAGCCATAATTTTTTTCTGCATCTTTTTCCTCCTAATAGCCCATATCTTTTAAAAGCCTGGCCAGTACAGCTAATCTTTCTCCAATTAACTCATCATCATTGTGTAAAGCCTGATCAAATAATTTTATATCTTCTTTTAAATTCTCATTATCTTCTGCAACTGCTACAGTCATTGCATCTCCCTGGAGTCCAATCCGATCTAATTGAGGATTTTCCTGATCATATAGATTATCATAACGATAGGCCTCTTTAAAATGTTTGGAGGTTCCGGCTACCAAAATTGCCAGATCAAGTACCCGATGTAAAGGAAGTTCTTCTGACTGCCGTGACCATTTATTACCAGTGTGGCGCCAGACCTTAGCTGAAATATCTACTTTACCTCGGTCATTCCACTGAGCTAAACCTAAAGAAAGCCCCTTTGCATCTGAGTCATAAGCATTTCTGCCGTCAACATTTTCATAATTCTCACAGACAATTACCGGTTTATGTTTTAATTTTGTTGGTATTTTCATTTTTCATCTCCATAATTTTTACTAGTTTAGTAAACTACTAAATTACTAGTTAAGTATAATCCTAATTTTTATTATTGTCAATAGTCTTCAAAAAACAAAATATCCTTCAGACAATCTGTAATACAGTAAGGTTAAATTTTGTTGATAGAGGAAATTATGAAACTATAAATATTATCCACAACAAACCATTAGGTATAATTTCCTGGCTAATAAAAAACTGCAATCATTTAGACTGCAGGTAACAAATCTTATTTAATTTAAAACTTCCGGCTGCTTCCAGGACTTTCCACTAAATATTTCCAGTATTTTTTAGGCATAAACTGCCGCTGAGTTCTGGGATTGCTGCGATTTTTGATGCTGACTGCCGAAAAGAAAGCCTGCCAGAGCTGCTGTACATCTTTTTCTTTTAATGAAAATTCTGGCTCAAATTCCTTTGCTAAATCAATTATAAGCCATTCTTTTTCTGCTGCTGAAAAAATAACTGCTTCTTCTCTTTTTTTATCATGGATTATCCAGTCCATTGTTGAAAATCTATTTTTAAAATGAGGTGCCAGTAAGACTAAAGTCTTATAATCTGGTTCAACAGCTGCATAATACTTACCCCCTGCTGCTTCCTGCAGCCGAATTAAACCTTTAAGTCGGTGGCTTTCGTGTCTAACTTTATGTGCCAGATCCTGAACCTGGCGCACATAATCTTTTGTTAATAACTCCTCAACTTTTTTCCCCACTTTAAAACCGGTAAATAAATAACGAAAAATATAGAGTTCCATTTTTTCTGCTTCAGATAAATAGGCATGAAAAATATTATTTAAGGCCTGAGCTGAAATATGCTCTTTAATCTGACTGCTGAAAAATTGAGCTTTTTCGTTCTCCGTTTTCACTTCTACTCTCTGATAAAAAAGGTCATCTCTAAATTTAGATTTTGATATAATTTTTGCCGGCATCTCCCTCTGCTTAAAGGACCGAAATAAAGCAGTTAATAAACCCTGATAGCTTCCATCATAGATATATACTTTTTTATTTTCGGTGTTCTTCATAATTATCAAACCTCTTTAAATTAAGTTATCTTATTTTGCTTTTACTAAATTCCAGTCCTTACTGCTTTCATTACTGCCGGGACTGGATCCAAATAAAGAAAGCTGCTGGCTTTCATTTTCTGCCAGTCGGTCATAAATCACACTGCTTTCAAAGGGGACTGCAGCTGCATATTTACCATCACAGGTAATAAAAAAATTGGCTCTTTTTAAAACAATCCGCATCTTTTTTAGATTATAGTGGGTTAATCTTTTTTCTTTTCTGGCCTTAACTATTTTTGCCGCTGAACGCGGTCCAATCCCGGGCACCCTAAGCAGCATCTCATAATCTGCAGTATTAACCTCTACCGGAAATTTATCTAAATTATTGAGAGCCCAGTCAGCTTTAGGATCAATCTTTAAATCAAAATTTTCTCTACCCGGAGTTAATAATTCACCTGCTTTAAAACCATAAAAACGCAAAAGCCAGTCTGCCTGATAGAGGCGGTGTTCTCTTTTTAGTGGCGGCCCTGGTATAGTTGGTAAAAGTGAAGAATTGTTGACAGGTAAATAAGCAGAATAATAAACCCTTTTTAAATTGAAATGATCGTATAATCCTTCTGAGAGAGAAATAATCTGTCTATCTGATTCCGGACTGGCTCCCACAATTAGCTGAGTTGACTGACCTGCTGGTACAAATTTATCTTTAACTTTATATTTTTTCCGCTCAACGATATTATTTTCTATTCCAACCCCAATTCCCTTCATCGGAGCCAAAATGCCTGCTTTTTTCTTCTGGGGAGCAAGTTTTTCCAGACTGCTCTCACTGGGAAGCTCTATATTAACACTCATCCGATCTGCCAGCATACCTGCCTGATAAATCAATTTGAAATCAGCACCGGGAATTGCCTTTAAATGAATATAGCCCTGATAATTATATTTATTTCTCAGCAGCTGTACTGTTTTTAAAAGCTGTTCCATAGTCCAATCCGGATCTCTACTAACTGCAGAACTCAAAAAAAGTCCTTCAATATAATTACGCTTATAAAAATCTACAGTCAGCTGGGCCACCTCTTCTGGAGTAAAAGAAGCACGCGGACGATCATTGCTGACTCGATTAACACAGTACTGACAGTCATAAATACAGTAATTTGTAAAAAGGATTTTAAGCAGAGAAACACAGCGGCCATCATCAGTCCAGCTGTGACAGATACCTGCTGCTTTAGTATTTCCCAGACTTGAGCTGTCTCCACCACGCCCGCTGCTGCCGCTGGAGGAACAGGAAACATCATATTTAGCTGCATCACTTAAAATTTCAAGCTTTTTTTGAAGTTCCATTGCACTCACTTTCCTTCGCATCAATTATCAACATGTTTCTCGCTCACCGCGTTTCTCCATGCATTATTTTCTTTTTCAATTATATTACACTACATTTGAATAATGAATTCACAATTTCAAAATCTATCACTAGCAGGGAATTAGTTTTTTGCTGTTTTAAATATCTTAGCCTAATAATTAAAGGTATCAATAGTAATGATTCAATCGAAATAGTATAGTTTTGTTATTTTAAGGTATTAAGCTTCTCAATGTCCGACTGAAAGGAGTTAGAGAAGCTCCTTAAAATAACAAAACTATACGTTAAATGAAGATTGTATTACTATTGATATCTTTAATTATATTATACTACATCAAAACAAATATTTCAAACAAATGTTTGTAGATCGGTTAAAAAATACCGCCCACTAAAAAGTCATTTAGCAGACGGTGATTTATAATTTAACTTATGCAAGTTTTACTTCAATACAACAGCAGCTTCTGGACCATTTACTCTAAAAGTAAATGTCTCAAGGAAGAATAATTCTACCTCATCATCTTTTCTATTTTCGAATCCAAGTGAAATATCCTGACCAACTGTTAACTCAAAGTCTCCCCCGCGTTCGGAGATTAAAAGACCTCTGTTGCCGAGATCCGGTACTAAAACAGTACCACTTTCAACCATTTCTTCAACCTTACGCTTCAGTGGATAACCTTTATCATCTAATTCATAGAGTAAGGAATAAAGTTCTGGTCCTAATAGTAAACGCCTGGGGCCGCCAACACTATTTTCCTCAAATAGAGTTAGAGCCTTAAGCAGACCAGAAATTAGCTCTTTTTCTCCAGCGGAGACACTAACTTCTTCGTATTCAGATGCTTCTACAATACCTTCAATATTAACTTTATCAAGGCCGTAAAATACAGCTTTATTTTCTGCTTTGGCAAGTTTAGAAGCAGCCTCAATTAAGTTATCTGTGTCAACATCTTCTGCTCCTCGAGCCAGAGCATCAATTTCGCTGAGCTTCATTGTAAATGGAACCTTTAATTCTACTAACGGAAGAACTTCTCTGGTAGAATAACTTACTCCTTCAACATCTTCAATTCCTACAGGACTAAAACGACCTGTATTTACTGAAGATAATTCTAAACCTTTAGGGCCCAAAAAATCCACCTCTTTTCGAGCCTTCAATTTCTGTCCCAGTACATCAGCTGCCTCTTTATCTAAAAAATCCCAGGCTTCTGCTGCAAATGGTGCTAATGAGCGTTTTAAAATATCCATTTATTCTCCTCCTCTCATATTACCTAAACCAAGTGTTTTACTGGAAGCAGGAGCTTCTTTTTCTCCTCCTTCTTCACCTTCACCCTCTTCTTCTATTTCAGTTATTTTTGCATTTTGAAAAAGGAAAGTTCTTAACATTTCATCCCAGACAGGATTATTACGGCGCAGCCATTCTAATCCCATACAGGCATGTTCAATTTCTTCATCACGATTATGTTCCACAATTGCCTGTACATCAGGATCATCAGTTGCTGCAGCACGCTGATTATACCAGTCGATCGCCTCTAACTCCTCAATTACACTCTTGATAATACGATGATAATCAATTGCTTCTTCCGTTAATTTTTCTTCTGGTTCATGATATTCACCCATAAATCTGACCTCCCTTTAATTTTAAATACTAAATCAAAAATTAGAAATTGATAGTCATTCTCAAAGAATATTATACAATTTTACCTTATAAAAGTCAAATTTTAACTTTGTCGAAAAATGCTGATTAAGCCTGTCAAAACAGAGTTTGTAATTTTAAATTAAGCTTTTAATCCAATTCTAATTAAGCATGAATCGCACCATCTTTAAGATCCAGAGCAGCTTCGTAAATCACTTCCGCAGTTGTCGGATGAGCATGAATTGTTTCTCTTAAATTTTCTGCAGTTAAACCAAGATTTACCGCCAGAGTAAGTTCTGCAATTAAATCACTGGATTCAATTCCAATCAGAGCCGCTCCAATAATTCTGTCGCTCTTTTTCTCAGAAATTATTTTAACCATACCTTCCCTTTCTCCCACGGCCATTACTTTACCACTGGCTGCAAAAGGGAAAGTCCCAATCCTATAATCTATACCTTCTGCCTCTGCCTCAGACTCTGTTAAACCTACTGTCCCAATTTCCGGGGAAGTAAAAATTGCTCCCGGCACAGCCTGATAATTCATTTCTTTATCCATTCCCATAATATTTTCTACTGCAATAATTCCCTGATGTGAGGCTACATGTGCTAAGAGAATTTTATCTGTTACATCACCGACTGCATAAATTCCCTCAGTGCTGGTCTGCATCTTTTTGTTAACCTGAACTGCCTTTCTGCTTGCTGAAATTTCTATTCCTGCATTTTCCAGTTTCAGCCCCTCAATATAGGGTTTGCGGCCAACTGCCATCAGCACTTTTTCTGTCCGGGCAGACTTTTCCTTCTCTTTCTGCTGATATATAACCTCATAACCACTGTCAGTTTTTTTAATTTCTTTTACTTCTGAAGAAGTTTTAACACTAATCCGGCGGCGTCTGGCAGAGCGGTTAAGTTCTGCAGCAATATCTGCATCAACTCCAGTTACAAGCTGCTCTAAATATTCAATGACAGTTACCTCAACTCCAAAGCTGCGGAAGATAAAGGCAAATTCCATACCTATAATTCCTCCCCCCACAATTACCAGCGATTCCGGTAACTGCTCTAAATCCAGAGCCGATCTGCTGTCTAAAATACCATCAAGATCAGCTCCAGGAATGGGAAGTGAAGCTGTCTGAGAACCGGTAGCAATTATCATGTTTTCTGCTTCAATTTCCACAGTTTCAGTTTCTTTTTCTATCTTCAGGCGCTTTTGACTAATAAATGAAGCCTTCCCCTTCACGCGTTCAACATTATTCTCTGCCAGCAGGTGCTCGATTCCCCGGACCAGGCGGCTTACTATTTTATCTTTTCTTTTAACTACTGCCGGAAAGTCCACCTCAGCTTTTTCTACTTTTATTCCAAAATCTTTTGCATTCTGAATCTCAGCAAAAACTTCGGCTGAACGAACAAAAGCCTTTGTTGGAATACAGCCCCAGTTTAAACAGGTACCTCCCAGCGCTTCCTTTTCAATTAAAACTGTGTCTGCTCCAAGCTGGCCGGCTCTTAAGGCTGCTACATAACCCCCGGGGCCGCTCCCAATGATTGCAATTTTATATTTTTTATCTGCCATTTTTTCAACTCCTAAAGTAAATAATTTATCAGATTCAGCAATCTACTAATAATTAAAAGAAAATAATTTTAAAAATTAATCTTCCTGATAAATATAATCTCTGGTCAGAGGCAGCTCGGTATTTTTCCCTTTTGAGAAAAGAACTTGATGAACTGAAGTTGAGGCATATCTAAATGTAAAAACAACCCCCATTAAAAATGTTCTCCACATTCTATAAAAATGATCATCAAATTTTTCTTTAACCTGATCACTGACTTTTTCATAATTATCGAGCCATCTTTCTGCTGTTAAAGAATAATGATAGCCTATATCTTCAGCATCTAAAAGATGGAAATTATTTTCCGGCAGCTCCCAGACTATTTCTCTAAGTGATGGAATATAGCCCCAGGGGAAGATATATTTCTGCAGCCAGGGATGGGCCGGCTGTTCTTTTAAATGAGTTATTGAATGAAGCAGAGAAAGTCCTTTATTCTTTAATAATTTATCAACTGACTCAAAATAAACCGGAATATTTTCTTTCCCAACATGTTCAAACATCCCCACACTTACTATTTTATCAAATTGTTCATCTTCCTCCGCTAAATCTCTATAATCCTGTCTTCTAATTTCTATTTTATCAGCCAGGTCTGACTCAGCAGCTCTTCTTTTGGCCTCAATCTCCTGTTCCTTACTTAAGGTTATTCCCATGACATCTACTCCATATTTTTCTGCTGCTCTTAAAGCAAGTGAACCCCAGCCGCAGCCAATATCAAGCAGTCTTTCTCCTTCTTTTAAATTTAATTTTTTTAAAATATGATCAATTTTCTGCAGCTGTGCAGCTTTTAGATCATCATCTTCATTCTTAAAATAGGCACAGGAGTAGGTCATTGTCTCATCCTGCCAGAGTTTAAAGAAGTCATTTCCAATATCGTAATGCTCTCTGACTCCTTTTTCCTCTTCAGCCGGAGACTCTGAAGTCTGGAAGTCTAGAACCTGATCAATTTTGTACTTTTCAACTTCTTCCTTGAGCTCAAAAACATTCTCACCAGCTGTCTCAATTAGCTTTTTAATACTTCCCTCAAAGTTAATTTTCCCGTCCATATATGCTTCACCCATTTTGACCTGCGGACTTTTTCTGATTTCATTAAGACTTAATTTTTCCTCAAAAATAATCTTAAAAGCGGGCTCCTGCTGCAGCTGCTGATTAAAAACTTTAGTTTCGCCATCCCAATATTCAATTTCAAATTTCTGACCGTCAATTCTTTTAAATACAGCATCCAAAATTTTCTTTGTGAGCATTATTAAAACCTCCTGATTTGTTATTCTAACTTTTAATAATTATTTCTTGTTACATTAAATATTTATACAGTCTAAATATTTTTTCTAATCTTAGTTTATAATTTTTAAGCTTCTAATTCAAGCTTCTAATTTAAAAATTTATATCTCAATTTCCAAATCTTTGCCATAATTATAGCCCAGATCATAAAGTTCCTGGCTGTATCTGGTATTTAAAATATTATATTTCCCAATTCCGGTTGGCTCAATATAAATATCTGCTTTTTCTCTGAGCTCCATTGCTTTAGCAAGTGTTTTTAGCTGAAAAGTTCTAACAGCAATATCAGTAATGCTTTCTATTTTCTCTTCTAAATTTACCGGCATCACATTAACAGCAATAATTTTATCACATTTATTGAGCAGAGGGGTAACCGGTAGATTTTCAAATAAACCACCATCAACATAAAGATCTCCATTAATCTCAACTGGAGAAAAAAGAACCGGGATTGAAGAAGAAGCCTGGATAATTTTTATTAAATCTCCCTTACTAAAATACTCCATCCTTGCTTTTTCTATATTTGCTGCTCCCACATAAAATGGTATCTTTAATTCTGCAAAAGTTTTAACCCCAAGGGATTTTTCTAAGTTTTCTGTCATATTATCTAGAGTAAAAATCCCTCGATCTGGAAAGCGCAGTTTGGCAAAATCAAAAAAGTCGCTCTCGTTAATTAATTCCATAACTTCTGCCGGCTTTTTACCGGCTGCAATAAAAGAACCCACTATTGCCCCAGCACTGACACCGGCCAGAACATCTGCTTCAATCCCCTTTTCTGCCAGAGCTTTTAGAACCCCCAGATGGGCAAAACCCTTAACTCCTCCCCCGGATAAAGCAATTCCTATTTTTACTGTCATAAAACCATCCTTCCTTATTTGAAATTTCAAAAACAGTCAAAACTAAAATAACTTTTTAATATCTTCCCTCACATATTCGATATCCGAAACTAAATCAGTAAAAATCTCCATAATGTTTTCCAACACCTGATAAAGTTCTGGATCAGCAATTTTTCGATTATCTCTTGGCTGTTCTATCTTTATTTCTCTTTTTATTCCTTTAGCTTCGGCTGCCAGAATATAGATTCTATCTGCAAGCAGCAGTGCCTCCTCGGGATCATGGGTAATCAGGAAAATAGTAATCCCGGTTTCTGCCTGAATGACACTGATTAGTTTTCTCAAATTAACTCTCGTTTTCATATCCAGTGATTTAAATGGTTCATCTAAAAAGACAAGATCCGGTTTTACTGCAAAAGCCCTTATTAATTCTAAACGCTGCTGCATCCCACCAGATAGTTCATCTGGATAAGCATCCTTAAACTGATCCAGTCCGGATAACTCAAAAAGTATATTTCTAAGCTCAGCATTTTTTTCCAGACCGTAATTTTTTTGCACAAAAACAAGATTTTCAGCAGCTGTTTTCCAGGGTAAAAGTCTGGGTGATTGAAACACATAAGCAAAACGGGGATTGTTATTTTTTATTATCTGTCCCGAATCTGCTTTTTCCAGACCGGCAGCTATCCGAAAAAGTGTTGTTTTCCCACTTCCTGAAGGTCCCAGCAGGCAGCAGATTTCTCCTTCATTGATCTCAAGATTCAAATCCTGAAGTACCTTTAAGTTTTGAAATGATTTATTAATATTTTTAAGTTCTAAAATTTTATTTACTTCAGTCATTTTTCCACCTGCTGACATGCTCTTTTAGTTTTTCTAAAAGATAATATTCTACAAACAGCATAAATAAAATTAAAATTATAGTCCAGGCAAAAAGTCGATCAGTTGCCAGCATAGAATTTGCCCTGCTCAACTGATAGCCAATTCCACTTGAGGAAGCAATAAACTCGGCAAAAACCGATGACTTCCAGGCAAAAGCAAAAGCCACACTCAAAGCAGATACCAGAGCAGGAAGTAAGGAAGGTAAATAAATTTCCTTTAAAATTCTAAACCGAGGCGTAGAATAAGCCCGGGCCATCTCAATTAAATCAGTATTCATTTCTTCTAAACTCTGGTAGATATTGACGAAAATAACAGGCATTGAAACAATAAAAATTAAAAAAATTGGTGTTAAATCATCAGCCACTCCAAACCAGACCACTGCCAGTGAAACCCAGACTACTGGTGGTGTAGACTGAATAATTGTAATTAACGGTCGAAATGTACGCTGCAGCAGAGAAAATCGATGCAGCAGGAGAGCCAAAATTATTCCTGCTATTACAGCCAGCCCATAGGCAGTTACAGTTCTTCTTAAGGTGATCAAAAAACTTTCCATTAAAATACCGGAAACAGCAATTTCTTTTAAAGCCTGATAAGTTTCTCCAATCGAAGGCAGGATAAGGCTGTTAAGCCCAGCCGCACCCCTTTCCCAGATTAGAAAAATGACAATTAGTAAAATCCAGAATGGTTTAGTAATAAAATTCTTCATCGGGCAGATTTCCACCTATTAATTCTGGATACATTTCTAAGATTTCTCCAAAATAAAGCTCAATTAAGTCTCGAGTTTCTGCATCAGAATAAATATTTAAATTAACCCGGCTAAATGACTTTTTTAAGAGCGGTGCCGGCATATTAAAATGTCTCGAGGCAAGCTCAGCTGCTGCTGTGGGATTATTATTAATCCATTCAACTCCCTGTTTGTAATAACCGTTAATAATATCTGTAAACTGAGGATATTCTTCAGTGAATTTGCCACTTGCAAAAAGTGCTACAAAGGGAATCCGGTCATCACCATGAATCTCCGCCCATTCTTTTTGAATGTCCATTGACAGCTCAGCATTTTTTCCTCTGGCCAGACTAACAGCAGCCAGTGGTTCCGGTAAAATAATTGCATCAAATTCCCCGGCCATAAATGACTTAGCCGCACCAGGTAGAGGTCTATAAACTAAGTTTAAATCTTCTTCTGGATTCAGGCCATTTTCTGAAGCTAAGTAGCGAGCTAAAAAGTCAAGTGGTCCACCCTGCAGGGGTAAAACCAGATCTTTTCCTTTTAAATCCCGCCAGCTATCTGCCTGAAAACTATTTGTCAGCAGATAATCAATTCCCCAGGTGTTTACATTCAACATTTTAATATTTAGACCACGATTATAGGCATTAGCACCTACATTACTTCCTGTGACTAAAAAGTCAATATTATTCTGGCCGAGCAGAGAAATTCCCCGCTGATGATTTGGTGATAAATTAATATTCAAATCAATTGCAGCCGGAAGCTCTGCCTCTTCCAGCATCCAGAAAAACGGCAGTGCTGCCGGTATATTCGGTGTCTGCACGTTAACTTCCAGTGCTGCTGCCGGTAAAACCGCTATCAAAACAAAACTCATAATCATAATTACTGTTAATAGTATCTTTTTCTTTAACATAAATTATTCCTCCTCTATTTTTCACTTATGTTTGTTTGTGTTCGTTTATGTGCACGCACCGGGTACCTGTACATATTATGTTAATCGTTTAATAGTCCCTGAATAATTACTTCTGAGGCTTCTTCTTCATCAAGTCCGCGGGCCATTAGTGTCTGCAGCTGTGTACTGTCCACACTACCAATTGCTGCCTCATGCGTTACTTTTGCTTCTGGATGGCGGACATCTACAATTGGAATTGCCCGGGCAATAGCCTGATCTTTAATAATCTCAGTACAGTCAACATGGCCCATCGCTCCTGCAGCATCTGCAGTTAGCTCATTATAAATTTCAGCCTCTGCCTGATCTTTTAAAGCAATCTTGGAATCTAAAACACCTCTCGCCGACTCACCATTTAAATGAGCCGCCTCTCTAATTTTAACCAGATCATCTTTTTGACCGCTGATCCGGGCCAGCATTTCTACTGTTCCATGCTCGGCTATTTGTGCTTCATAATCAAAATCTATTTTTCCAACTCGACCTTTAAGCAGATCAAATTTGGTAACCAGTTTTCCGTGAGCTTCAACATTTATATCTGATTTGGCAGTTACTTCGACTCCACCACTATCACCGTGGAAGTGATGTTCTTTATAAATATAGCTGCCGCCTTCTTCAATATTGATCACTGCATCCATGATATGCTCAACTTTGACTGCGTTTGGAAAAACACAATCTGCTCTTACTTCTACCTGAGCATCTTTCTCAATTTCGACATTCATATCTATTATCTGTTTACCTTCCTCAGGTAAAACTCCAAAACACATATGCACCGGCTTTTTAATTTTATATCCTTCTCTGACAGTAACTTTAACTTTTACCTTATTAGCCTCTACTTTATCAGCTTCAACTTCCAGCCCTTCAACAGCATGCATCCCCAGTATTTTATCCCTTTCCAGAACCACATGTGCTGCTTCACTGTCAGAAAAGATATCTTCTCCGCCTGCATCCTTATAAGCATCAACCATCATTTGATAATCATTCATCAGCTGGCCACCTCTGTTTCACATTCTTCTTCTTTAACACAGGGACCACAAAAAGACTTAAAATATTCACTAATATCTGAAGGATCACCCTGACGAATGATTTCTCCTTCACAGATTAAGGCTGCACTATCTGCATATTTAAGCATTTCCTCTGAATGAGTAATCAATAAAATTCCACTTCCGGATTCCTTAAAATAGTTAATCATTTGAGCTATATTATTTAAAGCAACTACATCAACCCCGGAATCTGGCTCATCTAAAATAATTAGTTCTGGATGCATTAGAATTAAGGAAGCAAGCTCGATTCTTTTTCTTTCGCCGCCACTTAAACTTTTATCAACAAAGCGATTTAAATATTGATAGGGATTTATGGCTACCTTATTTAAAGCATCTTTCAATTTTTTCTCTGTAACTTCTTCCCCTCTGCTTTTAAGACCTAAAGCTAAAAACTCCCTCACTGTTACCCCCTGATAACGTGCCGGCTCCTGCCAGGCTAAAGTAATACCCTTTTTGGCCCTTTCGTTAATCGCGAGGTCATTGATTTTTTCACCCTTAAAAAACATTTCTCCTTTTTGAGGATGATAATTATTGATCCCCATCAAACTATAGGCCAGAGTTGATTTGCCGCAGCCATTGGGCCCGATCAAAGCAAATACCTCTCCTTTTTCTAAAGAAAATTCCATTCCCTTTAAAATTTCTGCATCTTCAATCTTTAGATGCAGGTCTTTAACTTCCAATAATTTAGACATTATATTCCTCCTAATTTGCCTTTTGCCTACCGTTTACCAAACCATTTTTTTCAAATTATAATTTATTTAACCGGAAGCTTAAATTGATGGTAAAAATTGGCCGCGTAAACGGCAGCTGCACATTATTCTCTACCCAGAAATTTATTAATCTGATCTGCATGCCTCCCGGGGATAATCAGATGATGATTACCAATAGCATCATTTAAGAAATAATCCGAACTCTGGGGTAAAGATACTTTAAGCTGAGTTCTGCAGGTATTGGGTGAGTCCAGATTCTCTATAATCTCACCTTCAGCTACAAAATACTGCTCCAGTCCGGCCCCACCAATTTTAAAGACTGTCACCGGGCCTGCTTCTAAAATCCCCTGTATTCCAACTCCAATACCTGTTTCAAAATGGGAGCGGATAATATACTCTTTGCTGAGATCGGTAGCTACTGTACAGTGGGCAAATAATATCTGATCATTATTTTTATCAATTGCTGCCGGATTAGCCATAAAAGGCATTTGTCCAGTCAGCTGATGAGCTAAAAACATGGTAAACGCAGCTGGAACATCACCTTCACAGCCTGCGACCAGACCTTCATTATTTAAAAGAGCCAGTGCCAGACAGCCGGTTGTATTAAGCTCCATTACAATGTCAAAACAGCGGATAGTCAGAGCATCCAGATCATTATTTACAATTACTTCCTTTAAGGCCAGATAGATTTTAGAAGCCTCTACCAGATCCCCTTCATTACTCTCTACAATTTTAGCAGCATTTTCTAAAAAATCAGCTGCAATACGCTTTGCTTTCCCGGAATCAATTTTTTCTAGAGCCTGATATACTTCCTCCAGTTCAATCTCCACAAATTCAGTTCCCCAGTGATGGGCTGCATGTTGATAATCTACCTGACTGCCGATTAACCAGTCTGAAGGCTGACCAATAATCCCGAGTCGAGCCTCAGCTATATTATCTCTAACCATTTTATATTCTGCCAGTTCTTCAATTTCATCCACCAGCTCTTCCATTTCCCCGTGCAGAATTTTTCCATCCAGTCCTTCCGCATTTAAAAAACTCAAAATTTCTAAGGCAGCAGGGAGAGAATTGTGCAGTTCAGTTGCTAAAAGATAAGCAGGTTGGGGTAGATATTCCACATTTTCTGCAAAAATACTTTCTGACCCCCCTGATTTAATAAAATTAATTGTCAGATCAAACTCATTAAAATCAGTATAAGGAATCTCATCAGCTGCAATTTCTTCCAGCTCAAAATTATCCGCCAAAATTTGATATTTATCTTCTAAAGTCTCATTTATTTTCTTTTGCTCGTGAATCTCAGATACAATAGACACTAATGCTATTTTCATTATTAAACCTCCAGCTATTATTTAAAATATTATTTTAACCACAATTAATTTATATTTCTCTACCTCTATTATATTTAATCTAAAAGCTATAAGCAAACAAAAGCAAAATTTTTATTGTATTGTGATATTTTTATCAACATTTAACAGGAAAAAGACCGCCAGTTAAGACGGCCCAAACATTTAGTTTGCTGGTTAAAACAATTAAATAGTTAATAAATTAGATATTTTCTGGTATTTTTTCTTGCCAATTCCTTTAACTCTAGTCAATTCTGATTTCTTTTTAAACTCACCATTTTTTTCTCTAAAGGCTGCTATCCTTTTCGCATAAGCATTTCCAATTCCAGGAAGTTCAGCCAGTTTAGATACTGAAGCCTGATTAATATTTACTAAATCTTTCTTTTTACTTTTAACTTTTTTACTCTGCTTATTACTTTTTTCTTTAGCATCTGATTTGTTAGAGTCAGGTTTATAAATCTTAATCTTTACTGCTGATTGAACTTCCTGCTGCAGCAGATTCTCTTCTTCAGCAGTCAATTTATAATAGAGCTCAGAATATTCCTTGGCCGAATGATGCCAGCTGTAATCTAAATTCATAACTCGATTGACCAGCTTATTCCAGACTCCCTTCTGACCATAAAAAGAAATTGCTCTCTCAATTGTATGCAGCATATCATGAGCATTATAATCACTGAAGCTGAAACCTGTACCTTCACCGGTCTCTTCATTATATGGAATTACAGTATCATTTAAGCCTCCGGTTTCTCTAACTATAGGAATAGTTCCATAGCGAAAACTAATCAGCTGACTTAAACCACAGGGCTCAAATCGGGAAGGCATTAAGAACATATCAACACCTGCATAAATTTGATCTGCAAGCTGAGCATCATATTTAATATTAACCGACAGATCATCCGGATATTGATGCTGTTTAGCCTTAAAGAACTCTTCATATTCCCTCTCACCTGTGCCCAGAATTAAAAACTGAGCTCCAGCTGCCATTATCTCATCAAATACAGCCCGAATCAGATCAAGACCTTTCTGTTCAACCATTCTCGAAATAAAACCAATTAGAGGCTTATCTTCATTAACTTCCAGTCCAAGCTTCTGCTGAATATAAACCTTATTGGCTATTTTTTTATCAGTTTCTCCTTTTGAAAATCGCACCGCCAGGTTTTTATTGGTCTCAGGATCAAACTTATCATAGCTGATCCCATTTAGAATACCAGTTAAATCATCACCTCTCATTCTTAATGAATAGTCCAGACCTTCACCAAAATAGGAAGTCTGAATTTCGTTGGCATAACTTTTACTCACTGTTGTTATATGATCAGCATAAACGATTCCTGATTTCATATAATTAAGCAGACCATTATGCCTAATATTACCACTTTCCCAGTGATGAGGAGCTACCCCTAAAACATCTCCAGCTGCATGTCCGGCAAACTGGCCCTGATAACGCAGATTGTGGATTGTAAATACTGTTTTAATATCCTGATAATAACTCTGCTGGCGGTAACGATCCGCAAAAAGCAGAGGCAGGGGACCAGTCTGCCAGTCATTTGTATGAATAATATCCGGCTTAAAACCAATTACCGGCAGCATATCTAAAACTGCCTGTGAAAAAAAAGCAAACTGCTCATGTTTATCGTCATTTTCATAAATTGAATCACGATCAAAGTAATATTTGTTGTCAATAAAATAAACTGGAACACCATCTTCTTCTAATCTATTTACACCCAGATATGTATCTCTCCAACCCAGCTTTGTTCTAAAATGGCAGACTGGTTCCATTCTTTCTTTATATTTCTGCGGAATCTGTCTGTACTGTGGTATCACCAGTCGAACATCGTGCCCTTCATCTCTCAGTGCCTGTGGTAAAGAACCGGCAACATCAGCCAATCCCCCCGTTTTAATAAATGGATCCGCCTCTGAAGCTACAAATAAAATTTTCTTTTTTTCATTATTCATGAAGCCACCTCCTAATAAGTATACAACTCAATTCTATCTAATGTCTGCTAATTTACAAATTCAGCTAAATTTTATAACTTACATCTTTAGTTTAATAAAAGTAAAGTCTAATGTCAACTAAATCGATTTTTATAAAAAGAGTTGCAAATTGACAGCATAGACTCTGATTAATTAAAGGAAATTTAAAATAAATAGAGAATAAATACAATACAACAGAAGATTT
The DNA here is from genome assembly GCA_041694515.1 of Halanaerobium sp. Lineage (GTDB taxonomy): Bacteria > Bacillota > Halanaerobiia > Halanaerobiales > Halanaerobiaceae > Halanaerobium. The sequence goes on along the minus strand of JASMSZ010000021.1, from coordinate 1,071 downwards.
AGATTTTTTAAAATAAATTTAACAAAGATTTTAAGGGGGGAGTTTAATGCCAAAAAATAATTTTCCTGGTGATTACGACCGCTACCTTTTTCATCAGGGCAGACATTATGAAAGTTATAATTTCTTAGGAGCACATATTACAGAGGAAAACGGCAAAAAAGGAGTTCGTTTTACACTCTGGGCACCAAATGCAGAAGAAATTAGTGTGATTGGTGATTTTAATGACTGGGATAAACTTCAAAATCCAATGCAGAAGATTAAAGATTCCGGAATCTGGACCACTTTTGTCGCAGGTGCAGAAAATAAAATGTATTATAAATACTGGATTCGCGGCTATAGGGGAGTAGTACGGGTTAAGGCTGATCCCTATGCCAGAAGACAGGAACCAGCTCCCAAAACAGCTTCTCAAATTTATGAAACAGAAAAATACAGCTGGAATGATCAGAAATGGGTCAAAAAACGAAAAAAAGCTAATTATCATAAGGAACCTCTAAGTATTTACGAAATGCATCTCGGCTCCTGGAAACAAAAAGATGGAGAGTTAATGAATTACAGAGAAATTGCCGATGAACTGGTACCCTATATTAATAAAATGGGTTTTACTCATGTAGAGCTAATGCCCTTAACTGAATATCCATTTCCCGGTTCCTGGGGCTATCAAACTACAGGTTATTTTGCCTTAACATCCCGTTATGGAACTCCCGAAGATTTTATGTATTTTGTAGATCAGCTGCATCAAAATGATATCGGAGTTATTATGGACTGGGTTCCAAGTCATTTTTGTAAAGATGATCACGGCTTAAGATTATTTGACGGCTCTCACCTCTATGAAAGTACTGATCCCAGAAGGGCAGAAAATCTGCAGTGGGATACTCTAAACTTTGATTTTGCCCAGAATGAAATCTGGAGTTTTTTAATTTCCAGTGCTGATTACTGGCTGGATAAATTTCATATTGATGGTTTAAGAGTCGATGCAGTCAGCAATATGCTTTATTTAAACTACGAAAAAGAAGATGGTCAGTGGGCCGCCAATGAATATGGTGGTTTTGAAAATTTAGAGGCCATAGAATT
>JASMSZ010000020.1:0-5147 GCA_041694515.1 Halanaerobium sp. | reverse complement strand
TAAAGCATAAATTAATTTTCAATTGAAGCTCTTACTAGAGTTTAAAATTGGTAATACTTTGCCAAGAAAAATTTTGAGAAATTTAACACCTAATGAAGCTTTTGTGGATCAGCTAAAACTAATTCTATCAACATTATATAATACCAGGATATAATATTAAAAGGTAGCAAAAATGACTGGAATAATTTTAAGAACTTTGATAATTAATTACTAGACAGCCCTACGTCATATAACATGGGATTGGGCGTCATGCCTTCTGTCATAAAGCTTGCAGGCTTAACCAATAACGATATGGAAATGCAAACTTTATACCAGTTCCTACGAATCAGGCACGAGCGCAAAATCCCAGGGACGTTATCGGAAGTTCTTTTTTTATATAATCTAATCATCATTAATTTGTTCTTTTAATACTGCCCACAATTTATTTCCAATTTCTGATGCTGTATCTTCTATTCTAATTGATTAATTACATTATCCGCAATAAATGTCATATAACTGCCAAAATTTATTTCCATTCTGCTACTCTTCTAGCTTGTTCAAAATTATATCCATTCTGGATCATCAACGGTTTTTTCAGTTTCAACATTACCTGTATTTAAAGTACCCTTCTTTTCTATCATTAAAATTTGTGCTTCCTTTTCAGCAACAGGTTTATGTTCTATACCCTTTGGCACAATTATAATTTCCCCTTCTTTAAGCAGCTGTTCACCATCTCTAAACTTTAATAAAAGCTTTCCTTTAATAATCTGAAACATTTCATCTTCATTTTTATGCATGTGCCAGTCAAATTCTCCTTTAACTTTAGCAATTTTTATATGCATATTATTTACTTCACCAATAATTTTAGGATCCCAGTGCTTTTTAATTAAATTGAACTTTTCATTAAGATTGACCCTATTCATATTGCAATCTCTCCTTTTAATCATCTAGAGCTCATAAAAGTTAAAAATAAGACTTCCTGGTCTATGGGACATCCTGTGACCAGCTCATAACATCTTGTTGTATGACCATATTTTTAACTTTTATTTACTAAGATTCTTATTAAAAAATTTGCTATTCAGCCATTATGACCTTTTTGTGTTCGAATCAATTTCTTTGTTTTCTGGACTATCAATTTTACCAAAAATATTACTGGTTAACGATTCGCCTTTCCACATGGGAGGATCAAATAATTTGTGCTCTCTTAACATAGCAACGGTCCAACCCCTAAATATGAAGAATAAGTTTATAAAGCTAATCATTTAAATTTTCTAAGTTTAAAAATCCGCCCTAAAAGAACGAATTAAGATTAATTATCTATTTGAAATTTATTTTTTATGAAATATTTTTTCTTTTCCTATTTTCTTTAACATTGTTTATTTCTTTTTCTGCCTGAAGAAACTCTTTTAAATAATCTTCTACCACTTCTAAATACTCTTTTTCTTTGTGCATATCATCCCTTAACTCTTTAATTTTATCACGGAATTCTATCTGACTTATAGCGAGTTCTGTAACCAGTTTTTTATCATTAAACAGTTTTTTGCAGTTAATAAATTTCATTAATTTAGGTTCTGTAATTTTATTGAACTCACTATACTCATCACCCTCAAGTTCAAGACAGCTTCTGGCTTTTGCAATCTTTGAAAGATTGTATTTTTCTTTAAGGTTAATAGCAGTTAAAATCTCAATTGCTACTATATCTGGATAAAGATAATTGCCATTATTCACCTTCATATTGGATATAATGCCTTTTTTAGCCCAATCACTTAAAGTCAAATCAGTATAAACTAAATTCTCGCCTTTAACTTCTTCTACTAAATGCCTGGCATTACTCAAAGAAATCATAAGCATCACATCCTTTCTGTGCTGTTAACGCTGGGTTTAAAATAGATTTATTTTTAAATTTAATTATCTACTTCTTTAAAAAATTCTGACGATATCCTTAGGTAACCCTCCTTTTTCAAACTCTTAATTTTTGATCCTAGCCGAGAATCCTCATGAATTAATTCATGAGGAAATTTAATTATGAAATACTTAATTCTTCTATTTTATCTTCATCTCCTGCCGTAATTTTTTCGCCCTGTTCGGATGTAATTGTACTGCCGCTAGAAATGTGTTTATTAGGGAAGTTTTCTTCACCGACATAAGAGAAAACTCTGCAATTTCTGCCCATTACTGTACCTTCTGGAATAGTGGCTCTTTTTGCTATAATATTTAAACCACTAGCCAACAGATCAGGTTTATCTCTATTGGGAGTATGGTCATCTCCATCCCCAATCTTACAGTTTGCTTTTATTTCTACTTCCTTATCAATAATTGCTTTATCAACAATTGAATTACTTCGAATAACGCTGTCATTAAAAACAATTGAATTACGGACAACTGCTCCTTTTTCAATATAGACACCTGGACTTATTATAGAATTCTCTACAGTACCATTAATAATCGCCCCATTTGAAATTAGGCTGCAGGAAGCTCCGCCATATTTTCCAAATTTAGCAGGAGGTTTTTCTTCGCTTCGTGTATGCAGTTTCCAACTTTCATCATAAAGATTTAATTCTGGTATTGATTTTGCCAGTTCCAGGCTAGTTTCCCAGTACGACTCAAGAGTCCCTACATCTCTCCAGTAATCATCGTATTTATATAGATATACTTTTTGATCTTGATTCTCAATCATCGGTGGAATAATATGATGTCCAAAATCTGAATTTTGCTGACTGCAGTTCTGCTTTAAAAGATCTAACAGTACATCTGTTTTAAAAACATAGATTCCCATTGAAGCGAGATTGCTGGGAGGATCTGCAGGTTTTTCTACAAAATTAGTTACCTCCAGATCAGATGCATGATCTAAAATTCCAAAACGACTGGCATCTTTATAATCTACAGGCTGGGCAGCAACAGTTAAATCTGCTCCCTTTTTGCGATGGTAATTTACCATCTTACTGTAATCCATCTCATAGACATGATCTCCTGAAAGAATAATTACATCATCTGGATTATTACTTTTAATAAAACTAATATTTTTATAAATTGCATGAGCAGTTCCCTCATACCAATCTGTATCTCCTGGCTTTCCTCGAAAAGGCTGTAAAATAGTGACTCCGCCTTTTTTTCGATCCAGATCCCAGGGTTTACCAATTCCGATATGTCTATTAAGCGAATGAGGTAAATACTGAGTCAAAACACCAACATTGTAGATACCCGAGTTAACGCAGTTACTGAGAGCAAAATCAATCAATCTGAATTTACCTGCAAAAGGAACTCCAGGTTTTGCCCTGTGAGCTGATAAAATATCAAGCCTGCTTCCTCTTCCACCTGCCAGAATTAATGCTAATGTTCTCATTATATATTCCTCCTTTTATCTACCAATTAATAAGATGTGGTCAATTGGAATATATTATATACTGCAGATTATAGAGATGGATAAATTGTCTGAATTATTATATTATTATAATTCTCGACTTCTTTTATTTTTCCTTTATTTTTCTATTTTAAAGTTAGCACAATTATTTCTAAAGTATTTATTATCCTTCCAACTGGTAGAATCATTGATGACAGCATTGAGCGTTTAACAGATAATGATCGTATAAACGTTCTAATTATTGAAATTTAAAGGTGCAAAAGGGTTATTTATATGCGAAGTTTGAGTTATTTAGTATATTCAAATTTATTTTCATTAGCGTTTTGACACTACTTGATCCAGGTTTAAAGACTATTAGTTGGAATGTCTGTTTCGTCAGGTGTATGTGCAGAATTTGGTGGAGCCAGTCTTTTAAATATGGATTCTATCAGCCTCTTTGCTAAGCTTAGCTCCTTCTGTTTGAACCCAGTTAAAAATTGATGTATGACTGGTTGAACTTTCTGAGATATTAACAATCTTATCTATAATTATTTTTTAAAAAAGCTTGACCTGGAGTTAACTCGAGATGATAAGCTATTAAACAAGAAGATAGAAAAGAAAAAATTAAATTCGGAGGTTATAATGATGAGTTTTAAAATGGATATAGCTACAAAATTATTGTTTGGATCTGGACAGCTAAATAATCTGCATCAAGAGGAATTACCTGGTAAGAAAGCTTTAATTGTTATCTCAAATGGAACCTCTGCCAAAAAGTACGGTTATTTAGAAAAAACAGAAGAACAGCTTAAAAAAGCTGGAGCAGAAACTGTTTTATTTGATCAGATAGAAGCAAATCCTTTAAAATCAACAGTTATGGCAGGTGCCAGAATGGCCGCAGATAATAATTGTGATTTTGTAGTGGCACTTGGTGGAGGAAGCAGTATGGATGCCGCCAAATCAATTGCACTGATGGCTGTTAATGAAGGTGATTACTGGGATTATATTCCCGGTGGAACTGGTAAAGGTAAAGAAGTTAAAAATACTCCACTCCCTGTAGTTGCAATTACAACTACAGCTGGAACAGGATCCGAAGTTGATAGAGGGACTGTAATTACTAATTCAGAAACTAATGAGAAAATTGGATTTATACATCCCGATCTTCTGCCTGAAATAGCAGTTGTTGATCCAGAACTAATGACCACAGTTCCGCCAAAATATACTGCATTTCAGGGTTTTGATGCCCTATTTCACAGTATAGAAGGATATCTGTCTAAATTTACCAATAAAATGGGCGATATGTATGCAATTACCGCTGTTAAAAATATAGCTGAAGGACTACCAAAAGCTGTAGAAAATGGAGATAATCTAAAGGCAAGAGAAAAAGTAGCCTTTGCTAACACTTTATCCGGTTTAGTAATGGAAGTAGGTGCATTAACAAGTCAGCACTCTTTAGAACACGCAATGTCTGCTTTTCACCAGGAGCTTCCGCATGGTTCTGGTTTAATTATGCTCAGCAGGGCATATTTTGGCAAAATGATAGAAAGAGGAGCTGCTGAAGAGAGATTTATTGAACTGGCAAAAGCTCTGGGAAAAGATGATGCCGAAAAAGCAGAAGATTTCCTTACAGCTCTCGAACAGCTGCAGCAAAAATGTGGGGTAGCAGAGCTTAAGATGTCTAATTATGGAATTAAAGAAGATGAATTTGAGGCAATGGCAGAAAATGCGAGAGAAACTATGGGAGAACTTTTTCAGTGTGATAGAAGCGAATTAAGTTTAGAAGACACTGTAGATATTTATCAGAAGGCCTATAAATAAACAACTTCAATAA